>NZ_JBNPNC010000011.1:0-60327 GCF_050314315.1 Desulfovibrio sp. SGI.102
GAAAAAACTTTTTTCAGGTCTGCATGCCGGTCCCCGTCGTTGTGTGGTGGTAGCTGGCGTCGCAGTCCGTATGTCAAAAGCCTGCCTTGCGCAGGCTTTTTTGTTTTGGGCGCTCACCGGGGATACTCGGAATGCAGGAGCGCAAGGACAGCTCGCGCCATGATGCAAGCCCGGATCAGGCATCCGCAGGAGAAGAGGAGGAATCCCTGTGATGCGCTCTCCGGAGGCTTGGGGCGAACAGCTCCGACATCCGAAAACGTTATGGCGTCGTTCGTCGTCATATGCATGAAGGCCGGATGACGATCTGCCGTCAAAATGGGGATGTGAATTTTGTCGGAGTGCCGACTGGGGAAAAGGGCGTTTTTGTAAGAGCTGGCCTTCTTTCTCCCAGTCCCCCGTCCAATCCCGAAAACATTTTTCTCGGAGCTGTGTACCGGTCCCCCTCGTTGTGCGACGGTGACCGACTTCACAGCCTGTATGTCACACGCCTGCCTTGAGCAGGCGTGTGTTTTTTTGGCGCAGGCTGGTCTTGCAGGGGACTTGCCGAAAGAAAAAAGCCCGGATGCGACATCACAGACAGCGTGGGGCAGCATGCGCCTTCCACAAGAAAGCTCTCCTGGCCTGCAGGCCAGGAGGGCTTTCTTGTGGAAGTATGAGCGGTTTTTGAAGGAGGGAGGGGTGCAGGGGAGGGAGGGAACTTTTTTCCGCAAGGAAAAGTTCCCTCCCTCCTCGCATATCCTCGTTAGTTCTTGAAGGGCGAGATGGCGCGCAGGGTCTTGATGACCTGGGGCATGTTCTCGACCACGAAGTCGATCTCTTCTTCCGTGGTGTAACGGGAAAGGGAGAGACGGACGGAGCCGTGGGCGTAGGTGAAGGGCACGCCCATGGCGCGGAGCACATGGGAGGGTTCCAGGCTGCCGGAGGTACAGGCGGAACCGGAGCTGGCACAGATGCCCAGCTGGTCCAGCATCAGCAGGATGGCTTCGCCTTCCACGTTCTTGAACGCGATGTTGGTGGTGTTGGGCAGGCGGTTCTCGGGATCGCCGTTGACCATACAGTCAGGGATGGCGGCCAGCAGGCCCTGTTCCAGCTTGTCGCGCAGGCGGGCCACCTGGGTGCGTTCTTCCTGCATGTGCTGCCCGGCCAGCTGGGCGGCCATGCCCAGACCGACGATGTAGGGCACGTTCTCGGTACCGGCACGGCGGCCGCGTTCCTGGTGCCCGCCGCGCAGGAAGGGACGGAAGCGCACGCCCTTGCGCACATAGAGCACGCCGATGCCCTTGGGCGCGTGCAGTTTGTGGCCGGACAGGGAGAGCATGGAGATGGGCTGCTTGCCAAGGTCGATGGCTTCCTTGCCCACGGCCTGCACGGCGTCGGTATGGAAGAGCACGCCCTTTTCGGCGGCCATCTCCGCCATGCGGCTGATGGGGAAGACGTTGCCCACTTCGTTGTTGGCGTACATGATGGAGACCAGCGCCGTGTCGTCGGACAGGGCGGCGGCGTATTCGTCCAGATCCAGACGGCCCTTGTTGTCCACGCCGAGCAGGGTCACGCGGTAGCCCTGGCGTTCCCAGTACTGGGCCACGTTGAGGATGGCGGGATGCTCCACGCGGGTGGTGATGAGGTGGCGCTTTTCGGGCTGGGTCTGCAGGGCGGACCAGATGGCGGCGTTGTCGCTTTCGGAACCACAGGACGTGAAGATGATCTCGTCGGGATGGGCGCCCAGCAGGGCGGCCATGCGTTCGCGGGCTTCTTCCACGGCGCGGCCCACCTGGCCGCCGAAGGTGTGCATGCTGGACGGGTTGCCGTACAGATCCGTGAGGTAGGGCAGCATGGCTTCCCGGACTTCGGGAGCCACGGCAGTGGTCGCGTTGTTATCGAGATAGATGGTCTTCATGGCTAGGCTTCCTCGACGACGATATCGGCTTCCACATGTTCACGCAGGACACGTTCCACCAGGTTGCGGATGGTCACTTCGCTGGAGCGGCACTGGGCGCAGCGGCCGCGCAGGGACACGACCACGCGCTTGCCGTCCACGTCCACCAGCTCGATGTCGCCGCCGTCGGCGGCCAGCTGGGGACGGATCTCTTCTTCGATGGTCTTCATGACCAGCTGCATGCGCTGCACGTTGGTCATGCGGGGCTTGCTGACCGGGCGCAGTTCGGTAAGGGGCTTCTGCTTGAGCTCGGCGGCCAGGATCTCGGCGATCTGGTCCTGGCAGTCACCGCAGGCGCCGCCGGCCTTGGTGTAGTTGGTGATCTCTTCCACGGTCTTGAGGCCGTTCTCGCGGATGGCGCGGATGATCTGGGCGTCGGTGATGCCGAAGCACTTGCAGACAAGGCGGCCTTCCTCATGGGCGTGGGGCACGGGCGTCTCGCCCTTCCACTGGCGGATGGCGGCTTCCAGAGCTTCCTGGCCCATGACGGAGCAGTGCATCTTTTCCTTGGGCAGGCCGCCCAGGGCTTCGGCGATCTCCTTGTTGGTGAGCTTGAGGGCGTCTTCGGCCTTCATGCCCTTGACCATATCGGTCAGCACGGAGCTGGAAGCGATGGCGCTGGCACAGCCGAAGGTCTCGAAGCTGGCCTTTTCGATGATGCCTTCATCGTTGATCTTCAGATAGAGCTTGAGGGCGTCGCCACAGGCCAGGCTGCCCACTTCGCCGATGGCGTTGGCATCTTCCATGGGGCCGGCGTTATGCGGACGGAGAAAATGTTCATGGACGGCGTTAGTGTAGTTCCACATGCTGTTCTCCCGGATCCTGGCAACAGGATCTTTCTGATTCGATGATGTTTTGCAGGGTCTGGTGGCGCAGGAAGTCGCGGACGTGTTCGTCCAGCTGATGCCAGAAGGCCCTGGTGGAGCAAAGCCCCTCGCGCTGGCAGACTTTGCCGCGTCCGAGGCAGGAAACGGGGGATATCTCGCCTTCCAGATGCAGGAAGACATCCTCCATATTGATTTCTGACGGTGGTTTGGACAGGGCATAGCCCCCGCCGGAACCGCGTACGGCACGCAGGATGCCCAGCGGCTTGAGGGCGCGCACGATCTGTTCCAGATAGCCGGGGGAGATGGATTCCTCCTGGGCTACCTGCCCCAGCTGGAGCAGGGAGTTGTCGGGCTGGGCCGCCAGGCGCAGCAGGAAACGGAGACCGTAGCGGGTTCTGGTGGAAAACTTCATAGCAGCCTCGCTCAGGAGTTTTGACTCTGCATGACGAAGTCGTAGGGGGTTTCCTGATAAACGTAGTAGTTGAGCCAGTTGTTGTAGAACAGGTGGGCATGGGCCCGCCAGTTCATGCGCGGCAGCTGGCTGGGATCGTCATTGGGATAATAGTGGCTGGGCACATGGGGGTTCATGCCGCGGGCCAGGTCCCGGCGGTATTCCGCGTCCAGGGTCCCGCGGTCGTATTCCAGATGACCGGTCATGAAGACCTGGGAGTGATCCAGGCTCTCCACCAGGGTCAGGCCCGCCTCGTCGGATTCGGCCAGGATGCGTAGGTTGGGCGTCCGGCGCACGTCTTCGGCGCGGACTTCGGTGTGGCGCGAATGCGGCGCCGGGAAGTCGTCGTCGAAGCCGCGGAACAGGCGGCAGTCGGGGTGCAGGACCTGGTGGCGGAAGATGCCCGAACGCTTTTCAGGCAGTTCGTACTTGGGCACACCGTAAAAGTGGTACAGGGCGGCCTGGGCGGCCCAGCAGATGTAGAGCGTGGAGAAGACATGCCCGTTGGCGTAGGTCATGATGTCCAGCAGTTCCTGCCAGTAGTCCACCTGCTCGAAGGGCAGATGCTCCACGGGAGCCCCGGTGACGATCATGCCGTCGAAGCTGCGGTGGCGGATCTCGCTGAAGGTCTTGTAGAAACGCTCCAGATGCTGCAGGGGCGTATTCTTGGACTGATGCTCCGCCGTGCGCAGCAGGGTGATGTTGACCTGCAGGGGCGAGTTGCCCAGCAGGCGCAGCAGCTGTGTCTCGGTGGCGATCTTGGTGGGCATGAGGTTGACGATCACGATGTCCAGCGGACGGATGTCCTGGCGGACGGCGCGTTCGTCGGTCATGACAAAGATGTTTTCACTTTCCAGAGCGCTGCGTGCGGGCAGGTCGGCGGGAATCTGGATGGGCATGGCTTCCTCGTTGGTCAAGATGTGTTCCGGAATAAAACATAGTTATCTGCTATGTTTTTGTCAAGGCTATTCCGGGGATTTTTGTAAGGATTTACCGGGGCAGGCGGACGGTGTGGCAATGCAGGGCGGCGTGGCTGCCGGCGGCTTCCTGCGCCTGGCGGGCCAGATGTTCCAGCGCGGCGCAGCAGGGGACGCTCATGCGCAGCAGGGTGACGCTGGCAGGGCGCATGGCGAACAGGCGGGCCAGACGTTCGGCATAGTCACCGTTGTTGTCCAGCTTGGGGCAGGCGATGACGGGGATGCGGCCCTGCAGCCAGTCCGTATGCAGGCCGGGCAGGACGAAGCCGGAGCACTGGGCGGCCAGCAGGACGTGGGCCCCGCTCAGGAAGGGAGCCTGGGGCGGCAGCAGACGCAGCTGGATGGGCCAGCTGGGGGTACGGGCACGCAGGCTGTCGGGGATGTCGTTGTCGGCAGCGGAAAAGAGAGGCGTCAGGGCGGGAGCGGCAGCGATGTTGCCGGGGGCGGCGAACGTGCGGGGCCGGCTGCCGGGGCAGCCCTGCGGACGGGCCTGGCCATCGCGGGCGGCCTTGGCCGCCAGGGCGGCCGCTTCGTCAAAGGCTTCGGCCTCGCGCATGACGATGCGCAGGGCTCCACGGGGACAGTTCAGGCAGGCGCCCAGGCCGTCGCAGTAACTGTCGCGGATCAGGCGGGCCTTGCCGTTTACGACGGCAAGGGCACCTTCGGCGCAGTCCAGCACGCACTGGCCGCAGCCGTCACATTTTTCTTCGTCGATCTCGATGATGGGACGTTCCATAACACCTCAGGCTTTCAAAAGGATATCTACAAGTTCTTCGGCATCGGCGGCCACCATGTCCGCTCCGGCGGCCTGTACCTCGGCCGCGCCCCGGAAGCCCCAGGCCACGCCTACGGCCGTCATGCCCGCATTGCGTGCCGTCATCATGTCCACGTCGCTGTCGCCCACATAGGCGCAGTCCTGCGGGGCCACGCCCATGGAGGCAGCCATCTGCAGAAGGACCGTGGGGTCGGGCTTGAGGGGGGCGTCATGACGGCCGCCGCGCACCGCGTCGAAACGGATGCCGGGAAAATGCAGCGGGACCAGGGCACAGGTAAGGTCTTCCGGCTTGTTGGAGAGCACGGCCAGCCGGAGCCCGGCACCCTGCAGGCGGCCAAGGGCCGCGACAAGGCCGGGATAGGGCGTGGTGTGGATGCTGAGGTGGGCGGCATAGTAGCGGCGCCCTTCTTCGGTCAGGGCATCCAGACGTTCCTGCGGTCCCTGGGCCACCACGGATTCGGGCAGGGCCCGGCGCATGAGGATGGGGAAGCCGTTGCCGACCATCCGCCGGTAGGCGCTGACAGGATGGACAGGGTAGCCGTGGGCGGCAAGGACGGCATTGCAGGCGCCGCCGATGTCGGCAAGAGTGTCCAGCAGGGTTCCGTCCAGATCAAAAAAACAGGCTTTCATGTGACCTCCGAAAGATGGGCCGGGCAGGGTGGCCGTCAAGGCAGGACGCAGTATAGCCGCAAAATCATCCGGCGGCAAATGTCATGCCGTTTTCACAAGTCGTGGATAGCCTGCAAATTCTGGACATGGATACGGGCTGTTTGCTATTCTGGAGTCCGGTGGCGGATCTCGCTGCCGTCTGATTTGGGAGGTTATGTATGCCCCGACACGTTTTGACTCTCAACGATCTTGGTGAAGAAGGCTCCTGGCTGCTGGTCCAACAGGCACGCGGGATCCCTGATGCGAAGAGCCGTACCGACTTCATGACGGAACGCACGGCTGTGCTGCTGTTCGCGCAGGATTCGTTCGCCGAGCGGCTGTGCGTTTCGGCGGCTGTGCGGCAGATGGGCGGGTCCCTCGTCTTCCAGGGCGCCACGGGCGGCTGGAAGTCCGAGGTGGAGCGTTACCAGCGCCAGATGCTGGCCGTCATCGACTATTTTGTGGACTGCATGTACGTCTACGGCATCCCCGGTCTGGCCACCTCGGTGGACAGGGACCTGGTGCAGTTCCCCATCATCAATGCCGGCAGCCCTGATGCCCATCCGGCCCATGTGCTGGCCGACGTGGCCTGCATGCTGCGCTATACCCGGGACGATCTCAAGAAGGCCCGCGTAGGCTGGCTCGGTTGCACCAACGGCACCCTGTTCTCCCTCATCGAGGCCCTGCGCTACTTCCCCTTCAGCCTGCAGGTGGCCCTGCCGCCGCTGGAGGACCGTCCCACGCTGGAGACCTATGCCCGTCATTGCGGCGTGAAGGTGGACTTTGTGGATACGCCCCAGCAGGCCGTGGAAGGCTGCAACTTCGTCTATGCCGGTTGCCGTTCGGGACTGGATGACGAGCTGGCGCAGCAGTGGAAGGTGGATGATGCCCTGCTGTCCCATGCCGACCAGAAGGCCCGCGTCCTGCTGGGCACCAGCCCCATGCAGGCCATCGAGGTCGCCAGCGACATCCTTGCCAGCCCGGCATCGCTGCTGCTGTTGCAGTCGGAAAACCGCCTGCGCGTGCACAAGCGCCTGCTGCACTGGGTCTTTTTGGAAAACGAACGGGTCATCTAGCCCCCGATCATCCTTCAGATGTTCACGATGGCTGTCCGGTCTTGCCGGGCAGCCATCTTTCATTTTTGGGGCTCTTTCCCCTTCCTGGGCGGGCAGCTCGTTCCCTGGGGCTTTCAGCGAAAGGGGATCTCCAGACGATGCCGGATGATGGGGCGGGGGGCTTCGTTCTCCGGGATGGCCAGAGCCACGGCATAACCATCCCGGCCGATGGCGCAGGGGGCCCACCAGTGTTCGCCTTCGTCCGGAAGGGCTTCCTGGATGCTGGCATGGTGCCCTCCGCTCTCAGCGGAGACGAGCACCCTGTCCAGACCGGTGCCCAGCCCCTTGCCGCATGCTTTCATCACCGCTTCCTTTCTGACCCACATGCGATAGAAGCCGCGGGCATAATCGTCCGGGGGCAGCGCATCGAGGGCCAGACGTTCCCGGGGATGGAAAAAGTCCGCGATACCGCGTGCATCCACAGCGCTCCCCGTCCACTGGATGTCACAGCCGATGGGGCAGCCCTCACAGACGGCCAGCAGGGCTTCCGTACCGCTGTGGGAGATGCTGAAGGGAAGGTCGCGCCAGCAGGGTTTTCCCCACGGACCGTAGGAGAAAACGATGTCGCAAGCCCGGACATCCGGCCTGTGGGCGGCAAGTATGGTCTTTGCGCAGGCCCGGCAGAGAAGGAAGCGGCTGCCGTCGCGGGGCCTGCAGAAACGGGCCCCGCGTTCCAGCTCCTCGGGGGAAAGAAGGGGGCGCGCCCAGGAAATGCCGTTCTCCGCATGGGCCAGGCTGAACCGCCAGAGATGGATGGCGGCCGAGCGGTACACACGTTTGCGGCCGGAACAGAGGACACCAGTGGTCATCAAAGGAACTCCCGGAAGCGGATGGTGACATATTTGAGCATGCCGAAGAGCTGCACGATGGCGATGTTCACACGCGTAGACAGCGTCAGGCCGCTCAACGGCAGGCCGTGGAAGAAAGGAGTTTCGCTCACGGCGGCGAAACGGGGGGACAGGGAGGCCAGGGCCGGGACCTTGTCGATGCAGAACGTCATGGGCGCATTCCTGTTGCCGGAGCGGGCCACATAGCGGTTGCTGATGCGCATGCCGAGGGAGGACACCGCATCGAAAAAAAGCGTCCCCCCGGGAAAACGCCCGCTGAGGAAGGGCAACAGCGCCCCCATCAGGTCCGTGGGCTGATAGTGGAACACTCCGGCTGCCAGAAGGAGGACGCCCCGTTGCCCCGGGGCCTCCACGGCATCCGGCCAGAGGGGATCAAAAATGTCCCGTGCCAGGAGCCTGTGCCCTTTGGCAGGCGGCAGGAGCGCCTGCCGGGCCCGGATGACTTCCGGCAGGTCCACATCATACCAGACAGCCTCGGCAGGGGGCTTGCGGTAGACGGCGGTGCTGAGGCCGCAGCCCAGGTTGATGATGGTTCCTTCGGGGTGGCGGGCAAGGAAATCCCGGACGGTGCGATCGATGTTCATCTCGCGGGCCAGGCAGCAGACCTGGCCGTATTCCTTGAAGGATCTCCTGATCTCCGAGAAATCGAAGTCCAGTTGTTTCAGAACGTCCACGGCGACGGGGTCGTAGGCGGCCCGCGGGTTGGCCCGGCAGGGGGTGGCGCAGCACCACAAGGGGATGAGGAGCGTTCTGGCGATATCGTCCGTGAGGCACGCTTCTATTTTCATGGCAGCTCCGTGGATCGGCATCCGTTTGGGGTTCAGAACGAGTACCGGACGCCGAGATAGAGATGGTCGTTCCTGTCATACTGGCCAAGGTCGTTGCGGCGGTCGCCGCCAAAAAGCATGTAGCCGGCCAGGAAGTGCAGGTCGTCGCTGTATTCGTATTCGGAAAAGATCTCCACGCAGTAATCCCCGTTGCTGGCGAAAAGCTCCCCGCGTATGCCGGCCGTCAGGCTCTCGTCCAGGAATTTGTCGGAGACGGACCAGCTGATGCCGTAGCGGTCCCTGTCCTTGCCGGGCACGGCATCGCCGTCGTGACTGAAGAAGAAGGCCTGGAGGTTGACGTTCAGGTTTGTCAGAAAATTCCTGTCCCATCCGAGGATGGCCTCGTAGTCCGTGCGGCGCTCCACCGTGATCTCTTCGGACTGGAAGGGATAGCCCGCCTTGATGGTGAATTCGCCCCGGAAGGTGGAGTCCCACAGGGATACGGCGGTATTGATGCCGAACGCCGTATAGGGCTCGTAGATCTCCTTCACCAGGGCCTGCATGCGCTGCCTGTCCAGACTGGCCGTGTAGAGAGGCTTGTGCTCGTAGCCCCGGTAAAAAAGGAAAGCCACGTCATAGCCCGGGCGGAAAAATTTGAGCCGCGCTGCCGCTTCCGGCTCGAAAGGGCCGTCCTCACGCTGGCGGCAGACGAAACCCGCACGGGCGTACTGGCGCAGGGTCCGCAGCGAGCTGTCTTCCCAGGGCGATCCGTATTCGGGCAAGCGGCTGAAACGGGGGAAGGGGATGAGCACAAGGTCGAGCAGGCCCGCGCCGTCGAGGTTGGCCCGCAGGTCGACGGCCCCCACCGAAAGCCTCTGGCTGCTGCGGGCTGTGGCGATGGGGTTGCGGAAGTCCACGGGATTGATGATGTCGAAGGTGCTCAGGCTGTCGGCTTCTCCCCAGCGTATCTGCTGCATGCCGATGATGAGGTCCAGATACCGGGAGTCCAAGGTCACATAGGCCTCGCCCAGTTCGGGCGTCACAATGTGTTCCTCGGAGTCCCGGCGCCCGGGCACGGAAAGGTCGGCATCCACATGGCCGCTGACGTAGCCCCGTATCCAGGAGTCCTGGTTGATATTGGCTTCGAGCCGGAAGCGCTGGGCCGCGGACAGGGGGGTCGCCTTGTAGGGCGACTGACGGTAGGTCGTTTGCAGACTGCCGGACAGTTTCAGCCAGTCCGGCATGAGGGGCCTGTCCCCGTCCGCTCGGGAAAGGGAGGGGAAGAGCAGCAGGGCGGCAGCCAGCAGCATGGCCGCGGTACGGAAGCGGACAGAGCGGCACAGGTGCATGCCTTCGGCTGCGGGGCGGGGAAAACTGGCAAAGGGCATGGTGGGCGATCCGACGGGAAAGGTTGTGGAGAAGGTCTGCCGGGGCGGGGAACCGGGAAGGGCCGTGGAGGCCCCTCCCGGAAGGACGGAGCTAGCGCTGCAGGGCGCTGTGCTCGAAATAGGCGTCGCTCAGGCCGACGTCATAGCGCAGGTTGGACCAGTCGATGACGGTGAAGGAGCCTTCCCTGGGGCGTTCGACGCGCATCTGCGTCACGGTCCAGATCCCGTCAATCTTTTCCTGGCGGGAGAAGAAGAGTTTTCTCACCAGACGGTCTTTCTTGTCATAGTAGTCCGCCCGCAAACGCAGCAGGGTATCCTTGCGCACCCACTGCACCTGGCGGGAATACTGGGTCTCTTTCCCCTTTTTGGGGGTACGCTCCAGGACATAGCAGTCGATGCCGTCCACGTTCTCCTCGCCTTGCAGCAGGTAGTCGTATTCGTCCACGTCATCGAGGTTCTGGATGTCTTCATTGGAGAGGTCACTGCGCATGAATGAGGCGAACTTGCTGGAACCGCTGATGCGGCGGACAAGGCTCTCGGCCGGCAGGTAGACCCACATGTCGTCATCCTGCTCCAGGCCGCGGTAACTCCAGACGAGATATTTGGTGCCGTTGACGTCGGCGGGCCTGTCGAACACGATCAGGCTGTATTCGTCTTTGCCGTCCTTGCCGAAATGCTTGGAATAGGTCTTGAAGGAGCGCGTCAGCACCTTGCCGCCGCGGTTGATGCTCATGACGGCTTCGCTGTAGGAGTCCTGGCTCGTGTCGACCTGGTCCATCCGGACGGCCAGATCGTAGCCCGCCTTGACGGGGTCTGTGATCGCGGGAGCGGCCTGGGCGCTGCCGGCAAGGAGCAGCGTGCAGAAGAAAAGGGCAAAGAGTCTGTGCGATGCGATGGTCATGGAGTTCTCCTTTCGGGATGATGGTGATGCTCAGGCACGGACCTGCGGCTCGTGTTCCTTGCCCAGGGGCTTGAGGAGGGAGAGCAGGGCCGGGGAAAGGGTGAGGTCGGCGAGGCAGCCCCAGAAAAAGGCCGCCGCCCCAAGGATGCCGAATTGCCCCGTGGTCCTGACGGCAGAAAGCGTGAAGACAAGGAATCCCAGCATAAGGGATATGGTCGTGAAGGTGACGGGCTGTCCTACCGTGCGCACGGTCGCCAGCAGGCTTTCACGATAGGTCCCCTTGCGGGCGAACATGCGCTGGAAGGTGACGTAGAAGTGGGTGGTGTCGTCCACGCATACGCCGATGATGACCGAGGAGAAGATCATCAGGACAAGGCTCAGGTCGATACCGGCAAGCCCCATGAGGCCCATGGGCATGAGGATGGGCACGATGTTGGGCAGCATGCTGATGCAGCCCAGCACCACGGAGCGCAGGCACAGGATCATCATGAGGCCGATGGTGATGACGGCGCTGGCAAGGCTGGCGGCCTGGCCGGAACCCACATAATCGGCCACGGCGGTCAGCCAGGCCATCTGGCCCGTGTATTCCACGCGCAGCCGTCCGCCCAGCCGGTCGCGGACGAAGGCATCCATCTCCTGCATGAAGGCCCGTACTTCCTGGGTGCCCATATTCCGTGTCTGGATATGGATGCGCGCCACATCGCTGAGCAGGCTCAGCTCCCTGTCCAGGTTCTTCCCGCCCGACGTTTCGTAGAAGAACAGGTACTGGCCGGCCAGTTCCTGGGAATCCGGCAGGCGGTGGAAGGCCCCGTCATCCCCGTGCAGGACTTCATTGATGCGTTTGATGATGTCCACGATGCTGTGGGTCTTGACGGTGCCGGGCAGGCTTTCGGCGTGGCGCTGCAGGAGCTCCATGTCCTGCAGGAAACGGAGCTCGCGGGCGCCGTTGGCCTTGCCGCTGTCCACCATGATCTCCAGGGACATGGAGCCGCCCATGAAGGTATCGAAAAAGTCGGAGTCCCGGCGCAGTTTTTCCGAGGTGCTGATGTCCTTGACCGTGTTCGTTTCCACCACGATCCGCTGGTACAGGCAGGCCCCGGCCAGGGACGTCACGAGGAAAAAGACGATCACGAGACGCGCATGATCGATGGACCAGCGGGCCAGTCCTTGCAGGGCCGCATCGAGGCGGCAGAGCAGACGGTCATGGACGCCCCGCCGGATGGTCGCCTCCTGTTCCGGGCGGATCATGTAGGCGATGGGCGTCAGCGTGATGGCCAGGACGAAGGCGATGGCCACGCCGATGGCGGAGTAGATGCCGGCCATGCGTATGGGGATGATGTCCGTGGTGAGGAAGGAGAGGAAGCCCATCATGGTCGTCAGCGACGTGAACAGGCAGGGGATGAAGACCTCCCGCATGGTCTCGACCATGGCTTCATGATGGACGGTCCCCCGACTGCGGTGCAGGTGGTACCCGGCGATGATGTGCACCGTGTCCCCGATGCAGACGGAAAAGAGCATGGTGGGCAGCATGATGTCCATCATGGAAACGGTCCAGCCCGCCAGGCTGATGATGCCCATGGTCAGGATGATGCTGATGCAGATCACGGCCACGGGAGCGATGACGGCCCGGATGCCGTTGCCCATGCGGAACAGCAGCAGGGCCTGGAGCATCAGGCAGACCAGGGTCAGCTTGACGGTCTCCTTGCGGGTGATCTTGTCGCTCTCGTAGTCCTGGACGGGCGGCCCGGCCAGATGGGTTTCCAGAGAGGCGAATTCCGGCCGTTGCAGGACGCGGTACACTGCCGGGGCGATGTCTTTGCGCGGGTCGTCGGCCCCGTCGGGATAGCGTTCGCATTCGAGCACTATGGTGGCGATGGTGGCGTCGGGCGAGATCAGGACGTTCACGAAGTCGTCCAGGGCCAGAGCTTCTTTTTTGAATGCCCTGATGGCCTCGGGATCATCAGGGATCTCTTCGAGGCCGGGACCCACCATGACCTCGTCCCCGTGAGCGCGGATGTATTCCGCCGACCCCAGCCACTTGACCTCCCTGATGTGGGGCACGTCCTTTTCCAGGGCCAGCGCCAGGGAGTCCAGGAGTCGCAGCGTGTCACGGTCGAAGATGTCCCCGCCGTTCCTGACGGCCACATAGACGAAGTCTTCATTGCCGAAGAGCTCCCGGAAGCGTTCGATGGCCACGACGGCGGGATCGTCGTCCGTGAAGAAGGATTCATCGGAGTTGTCGAAGCGGAGGTCACGCATCAGGAAAAGGGACCCGAACGTGAGCACGGCCACCAGCAGAAGGACGCCGTAGCGCCAGGTCTCCAGAAAGCCGACGAACGTGCGGGCGCGGGTCAGGGCGCGGGACTCCTTCATCGGGTCTGCTCCAGCATGCGGCCGAGTTCCTCACGCAGGAGCATCAGGAAGGTGTCCTCGTCCTTTTTGAGGAAAAAGTGGTCGCCCGGCAGGATGTGCGCGGCGAACGCCCCGCGGGTCTGTTCCCGCCAGGCCTCGAGGTCCTGCCGGCAGACTTCGTCATCGGCGTCCCCGGAAAAGACGCACAGGGGCACATCCAGGCAGGCATCGCAGACATAGCTTTCGTCCATGGCGAAATCCGCCCGCAGCAGCGGCCGGAACATGCGCATGAGATCCGGCTCGCGCAGGATCTCTTCCGGGGTCCCTGCCAGCTGCCGCAATTCCGCGTCGAAAGCCTCGTCGGGAAGGTCGCTGAGCAGTTTGCGGGGCGGCATGTGGACGGGGCGGCTCCCCGAGACCAGCAGCAGAGCGGGCGGACGGCCCTGGAGGACAAGGCGGCGCGCCACCTCGAAGGCGATCTTGGCCCCCATGCTGTGGCCGAAAAGGATGCAGGCGCCGTCGAACCAGCCGCGGCCTTCCTCGGCTTCGAACAACGCATCGGCCAGGCGGTGGATGCTGTAGTAGCGCGGTTCGCGGAAGCGTTCCTCGCGACCGGGCAGCTGCACGGCCCGGACATCGGCCAGGCCCCGGAGGTTCCTTTCCCAGTTGCGGTAAAAAGAGGCGCCGCCTCCCGCATGGGGAAAACAGAACATCTTCGGCCGGGCGGGGGAGGCGCCGGCGTTCCCGGAAATCTCCTGCGGCCCCGCGAGCCATTTGCCAGTATCCATGGTTCCTCCTTGTCGTCATGCTGCCCGTGCCGGGTCGTCCCCGGCACGGGCAGACCGGTTAGGCGTGTTTTTTCAGTAGACGGGCCAGTCTGGCGGCGATGGCATCCACGCTGCCGGGATCATGGAGCAGGTTCCAGTGGTCGGCATCCACGGCCAGCTCCTCGAAGCCCGATCCCGCCAGTCCGCGCCAGTAGGCCGTGCGGTCGTCGTCCTCTTCCATGCTGTTGCTGCGGACGTAGAGCACGGGCAGGCCTTCCAGGGGCTGCGGCGCATAGGAGCGCAGGGCCCTGAGGTTGGCGTCGATGATCTCCATGACCCGTCCGGCCATTTCCAGGTCGTCCTTTTCCACGGCAAGCTGTCCGCTGCTGCGCAGGGCCTCGGCCAGGACGCGGGCCCGTGCGGGGGCATCCAGTGCGGCCAGGTCCCCTTCGCTCATGCCCAGGGCCGCAAGGGCCTTTTGGGGCGCGGGGGCCACCAGCCCGAGCAGGGCGGCAGGATCATGGGCGCGGCTGTCATAGAGGCTGTCCCAGGCGGGCTTTGAAGGCGGATCGAGCAGGACCAGCGGCAGCAGGTGTTCCCCCTGGCCGCCGGCCAGCAGACGGCGGGCCGTTTCCCAGGCCAGGAAGGCCCCCATGGACCATCCGCCCAGCAGCAGGGGCCGCGGGAGCCCCTCCACGGCCTCCAGGGCCGCGGTGACCATGTCCGGGAAGGCGGTACGCAGGGGACCACCATCAAGACCGGCGCTCTGGAGGGCATGGAAGGAGACCTCTCCGAGCTTGGCGGCCAGCGGGGCATAGGCGTTCACGAGGCCTTCCACGGGATGCATCATGCACACGGTCGCGGGGCCGTCAGCGTCATGCAGGCAGACCAGTTCGCCGGCAGAGGCACCCGGGGCCCTGTGGTCCACGAGGGCGGCCTGTGCGGCCACGGTGGGGGCCTGCAGCAGGTCACGCAGGGTCAGACGGCAACCGAACTCCCGCTCCAGCTGCCGGAGCAGCTGGAAAGCGGAGAGGGAGTCCCCACCGCTCAGGAAGAAGCTGTCCGTCACGCCCACGTCGTCCACCCTGAGGACGTTTTTCCAGATGGCGGCCACGGCCTGTTCCGTCCTGGTCCGGGCGGTGACGCCCGTACGGGGGCGCTGCCGTACGGCACCGCCTGACAGGCGTTTCCTGTCCACCTTGCCGTTGCGGGTCAGGGGCATCCTGTCCAGCAGCGTCCACGAGACGGGTATCATCCAGGCAGGCAGGTGCCCGCGCAGATGGTCTTCCAGAGGACGGGGCGTGAAGCGTGCCACGGACGACGGGCTTTCGCTGAGGATGACCTCCAGCCCCAGACGGCTTTCCAGGGAAGCGGGGGACATCAGGAAGGACGGCCGGGAAAGGCCCGCCTCCGTCAGCGCCTTCGTCCACAGTTCACGGGTCAGCAGCGGCTGCTCGGGACGGAATTCCTCGTCCCGGGCGCTGTCGAAGCCCTGCTGGAGCCCCATGCTCAGGTCGAAGGGCAGCTGGAAGACGGTCTCCTCCTGCATGAGCAGGATCCCGGACGGCTTGAGCAGGCCCGCCAGGTACTTCAGGCTCCGCCTGATGTCTGCCGCATCATGCAGGACATTGCCCGCAAGGATGAGGTCATAGCCATGCGGCTCGAAGCCCATGAGGCGGGGATCCTCATCAAGGTCCAGCAGACGGTAGTTGACGAAGGGATAACCGGCGAACTCCTCGCGGGCCCTGTTCAGGAAGAAGGGGGAGATATCCGTGAAGTCATAGGTCACGCCGTTGTCCGGCAGGCCGGGCAGGACGAAGCGCGTCACGGTGCCGTAGCCGCCGCCGACTTCGAGGATGCGGAAACCGTTTCCGGAAGCCGCCGCCAGCCCGGTCACCAGATCCGCCGTCAGCCGGTTGCTGGCGCCGAAGATCTTCTGATAGAAGCCGGGCACTTCCGCGGACGTGTAGAATTCCGCCGAGTGCACGTCTTCCCTGAGGATGGCGGGGAGCTCGCGCACGGTGCGGGCCAGCAGGGCCATCTCCTGCGGGCTGTAGCCCAGTTCTCCGGCCCTGTCGGCGCAGAAGGCCAGGCAGGCTTCCCTGTCGGGAGCCGTGCCGCGACGCTGCCATACGCCGTCGCCGTCCCTGTCCGCGAGGCCCAGATCGTGCAGGGCCTTCACGGCCCGCGCCAGCCAGCGCCCGTAGCGGGGACTGATGCCGCTGTCGTGCAGGAAGGTCTCCGTGTCACGGTAGCCGTGCCCGAAAAAGCCGAGCTCTTCCAGGGCCGCGGTGACGGCAGCCGCATAGAGTTCCTTCATCTTGTCCCAGACAGGCAGGAAGCGTTCCTCGTCAAGGCCCTCCCGGCCGTCCGTCCGGAGCGGGAGCCCGTCCTCCAGACGGCTTGCGGCGCGTTCTTCCCGCACGATCTCGCCCCGGTGTCCGGGATCGGCTTCCACATAGGCTGCCAGCGACAGCTCGCCTTCCGCGCCCTTGTGGAGCAGGACGGCCGCATTGTTCACCGCAGGATGGGCCTTGAGCACGGATTCGATCTCGCCCGGTTCCACGCGGTAGCCGTGGATCTTCACCTGCTCGTCCTTGCGGCCGAGGAATTCGAGGGTGCCGTCGTCGTGGTAGCGTGCCGTGTCTCCCGTGCGGTAGAGACGGGGATGCCCGTCCCCGGCCGGCAGGAAGGCTCCGGCCGTCTTTTCGGGATCGTTCCAGTAACCGAGGGCCAGGCCGTCTCCGCTGATGTAAAGGTCTCCGGCGACCCAGTCGGGACGCGGCTGGAGGCGGTCATCAAGGACGGCGAAGGCCTGGTTGGCCAGCGGTCTTCCGTAAGACACGGAGGCCCAGCGGGCATCGTCCGGGCCCGTCTCGTGGAAGTTGGACCAGATGGAGGCCTCGGTGGCGCCGCCCATGGCCATGACCCGGATGCCCGGGACGAGCTGCTTCAGGCGCGGCGGCAGGGACTGCGGGATCCAGTCGCCGCTGAAGATGGCCAGGCGGAGGGGCAGGGGCTGTCCTTCCCCTTCGGCCGCGGCATCCGCCAGCAGCTGGCCGAGGGCCGGGACGGAGTTCCACAGGCTGACCCGGTGCTCATGCAGCAGCCGGACCCAGGCCTGGGGCTGCAGGCTCTCTTCCTCGTCCGGGATGACGACGGCGCCGCCGGCTGCCAGCAGGCCGAAGATGTCGTACACGGAAAGGTCGAACGACAGCCGGGCGAGGGCGAGGATGCGGTCCCCGGCATCCACGCCGTACCGCCGGTTGACGTCAAGGATGGTGTTCATGGCCGCCCTGTGGGAGATCATGACCCCCTTGGGCGTCCCCGTGGAGCCCGAGGTATAGATGATGTAGGCAAGATCGTCGGGGGCGATGTCCACCTGCGGCGGGAGCTCGTCCTCGCCCGCTTCGGCCAGCAGGTCTGCCGCCACGAGACGGATGCCTTCAGGCAGGGGCGCGGCGTCCGAACGGCCCACGACGACACGCACGCCGGCATCGGCCAGGATGGTGGCGATACGGGCATCGGGCTGGCCGGTGTCCAGCGGCAGATAGGCGGCCCCGGCGCGCTGGATGCCCAGGACGGCCACGACCTGTTCCCAGCCTCTGGGCAGAAGGACGGCGACCCGGTCGCCATGCCGTACCCCGGCCGCGTCCAGTTCCCGGGCCAGGGAGCGGCTCAGGCGTTCGGTCTCGCCGTAGGAGAGGGTCCTGTCCGCACTGATGACGGCGGTGGCATCAGGCCGGGACCCCGCCATGCGCAGGAAGGGGGCGAACATGGGCTCGCCGGGCATGTCCAGGGCCGTGTCGTTGACCGCCGCGCGTACGGCAAGCTGCGATGCCGGGAGGCGTACCGGCACGGCATCGCCCCAGGCCGCGTCGTCGCGGGAGAGGCGGCGCAGGGCCTCGGCGTAGGCTTCGAACATGGCATCGACCATCCCGTCAGGGAAGAGATCGCGTACATAATCGAAGACGATGCGCAGCTCGCCGTCCACTTCGAACAGCTGATGGTCGAGCCAGACCTGCGGGGTCTGGGAGATGCTGTAGACCTCGTGCCCCATCTGCCCGAGGGCAAAGGTGCCGGAAGAGGATTCCATGGACAGGGCGCTGGTGAAGATCACGGGCATGATGCCCGCCGCCGTGCCGCGTCTGCGGCCCAGTTCGCGCAGGACGCGGATGCCGCTGAAGGAACGGTGTTCCATGTCGTCCCACAGGCGGCTCCACAGCCGTCCAGCCCGGGTCTCGAAGCTCCCGCCCTGCGTCAGGTCCACCGCCAGGAGGCTGTTGGAGGTGAATTCGCCGACCAGGGCATTGACCTGGCGATGCAGGGGCAGGCGGTTGAACAGGGTCAGATTGATGCAGAAGCGCTTTTCTTCGCTCCAGCACCCCAGGACTTCGGCGAAGGTCGCCAGGGCCACGGCCGTGGGGGCCAGGCCGCGGGCGTCGCCGCGCTGTTTGATGCGCTGCCAGGTCTCCTTGTCGAGGGTCGTCATCCTGCGGCTGAAGACGGGGCGGTCGATGGCGGCAGGGCTGGTGGCCAGCGGCAGCCGCGGCGCGGCGGGCAGGTCATCCAGACGGGCGAGCCAGTAGTCGCGGTCCCTGGCATAGATCCCGGTGGCCCGGTAGCGTTCCTCGGCTAGACGGTAGTCCCGGAAGGTGATGTCCAGCACAGGGAGCTTGTCCTCCTGGCCATTGTAGATGAGCGAGAGCTCGGCGAGCATCTGGCTGATGCCGTGGAAATCGCTCAGGATGAGGTCGAAGCTGAGGTGGATGCGCAAGGCATCATCGGGCAGCAGGGAAACCTCCACCCGGAAGTTGGGCCAGCGGCCCACGTCCAGGACTTCGTGGGACATCTCCATGCGGATGCGCTCGAAGTGGGCCGCGGCTTCCTCCGGAGAGCTCTGGCGCAGGTCATGCCGCCGGATGGTGTAATGCGGGACTTTCTCCAGCACCTGCTGGCGTTCGCCGTCGAGGATGATCGTACGCAGCATGGGCTGGCGGAGGATGAGACGGTTCCAGGCCTCTTCATAGCGGTCGGCGTCCAGACCCCGGGCCTGGGCTTCGAAGTAGAAGTGGCAGCTGACGCCGCCGAGGGCCAGGCCGGACTGGTCGCGGCCTATCCAGTAGGCCTGCTGCATGTCCGAGAGCGGGAAGGGCTCGAAAGCCTCGTCCGGCGCGGGGACGAGCAGGGCCGAAAGGCCGGCGCCTTCCTCCTTCGTGGCGGGGGGGCCGGACTGCACGGCCGGTGCCGTTTCCTCTTCGCCGGAGGCCGGGCCGAGGTCACGGGCGAACCTGGCCGCCATGGCCTGCACCGTGGGCGTGGCGGAGACTTCGTGCGGCGCGATGCGGATCTTCAGATCCCGGCTGATACGCTGGAACAGGTCGAGGCTGATGAGCGAATCCATGCCCAGGCTGGTCAGGTTGACATCCTCGGGGATGGCATCCTCTTCGAGGCGCAGGAAACCGGCGATCTCTTTCTTGAGATAGGCGCGCAACCGTTCTTCCCTTCCGCTCATGGGAAGGGCGCGCAGTTCCGCGGCAAGCCTGCTGTTGCCCGCGGTCTCGGCCGGGCGGGCGGCAGCGGCGGCGGGGCTGTGCCGGAGCTCTTCGTACATGGCGGCGCCGGCAGTGGCCTGCAGGATGGGCAGCATCCGGTTCCAGTCCATGCGGGTGACGACCTTGCTCCCCTCGCCGGACGCCATGAGCCTGTCGAGGACGGCAAGTCCTGTGGCCGTATCGAAGCCCTCGACGCCCTGCTGGCGGACGCGGTCGAGGATGCCCAGGCGCACCACGGTCCCCAGCTCGCCCCAGGCTCCCCAGTTGATGCTGAGGCCGGGGAGGAAGTCAGCGCGGCGGGCAGCCACAAGGGCGTCCATGAACGTGTTGGCGGCCACGTGGTTGGCCTGGCCGTGCGTACCGAAGACCGAGGCGATGGAGGAGAAGACCACGAAGTGGTCGAGCGCCAGATCGCGTGTCAGTTCATGCAGGAACCAGCTGCCGTCCACCTTGGGGGAGAGGACGGTATTGAAGCGGGCCCAGTCGAGACGGGACAGGGGCGCGTCGTCCAGCAGGCCGGCCAGATGGAAGACGCCCGCCAGCGGCATGGGAGAGGGCAGCAGATGTGTGCCGAACGCCTCGGCCAGGGCGGCCCTGTCCGTCACGTCCACTTGCAGGAGGCGGACATCTCATCCTGTGGCGGCGATCTTTTCCACCGCGGCCGCGCCGGCGGAACCGGCCTCAGGCAGGCGGCGTCCCAGCAGCCATACCTGTCCGGCACCGCGGGCAGCCAGGTGGGCGGCCAGCGCCAGGCCCAGGTCGCTCAGGCCACCAGTGACGAGATAGGCCGCCTCCCGGCGGATGCCTTCGTGCCTGGGGGCAAAGTCGTTGCGTACGACGACCTTGCCGATATGGCGTCCTTCGAGCATGTAGCGGAAGGCGTCCCTGGCGGCATCCATGGTGAAGACGCGCCGGGCTATGGGGGTGTAGTGCCCGGCGGCAAAACCTTCCATGACGGCGGCGAAGATGCCGCGCATCTGCGCCTCGTCCTCCTTGCCCAGTTTTTCAAGGTCGACGATGTGGTATTCGATATCGTCACGGATGGCCGCCACCTGTGCGGGCGTGCGCAGATCGGTCTTGCCGATCTCGATGAAACGGCCACCTTCCGTCAGGCAGCGCATGCTGCTGTCGGCCAGCTCGCCGGTAAGGAAGTTGAGGACCACGTGCACGCCCTGTCCGCCTGTGGCCTTGAGGACCCGGGATTCGAAGGCCGTGGAGCGCGAGGAGAAGACGTGCTCTATACCCATGGAGCGCAGCAGGGCGCGTTTGCGCTCCGTGCCCGCCGTGGCAAGGATGACCGCGCCGCGTGCCCTGGCGATCTGGATGGCGGCAAGGCCCACGCCCCCTGTGGCCGAGTGCAGCAACACCCGTTCGCCGGGCTGGAGGCGTGCCGCATGGACGAGCGCCTGCCAGGCGGTCATGAAGACGGTGGGGATCACCGCAGCGTCGGTGAACGGCATGCCTTCCGGTATGGAGGCCGCAAAGGCTTCCCGGGCATAGACGTGGGAAGCGAAGGGGCCGTACACGGTGGTGAAGACCCGGTCGCCGGGGCTGAAGCGGGTCACGCCTTCACCAACGGCGGAGACCGTGCCCGCGCAGTCGAGCACCAGGGTCCTGATCTTGTCGGCCACGCCCATGGCTACCATGACGTTCTGGAAGTTCATGCCGTAGGCTTCGGCCGCGATCTCGATCTCGCCGGGCCCGGGAAGACGCCGCTGCAGCGGGGCGACCCGGATGTTCTCGATGCCCGCGCCGCCGAGATCCAGATGGTAGGCCTGCGTTTCGGGACGGGCCAGCGGGGCGTTGCGCACCTGCCGGGCGGCAGGCAGGCCGCGTACCAGACGGGGGGCCAGCAGGCTGCCGCCGCGCAGGGCCAGCTTGTCTTCCTTGTATCCGCGGGCGGTCAGCAGGCCGCACAGAGTGGGAAGCTGGGCCTCGGGAGCGGCCACGGGGTCCATGTCGATGATGACCGGCGCGATGTTGCCCAGTTCGTTGGCCACGGATTTTTCCAGGCCCCAGAGCAGGCTTTGCGCGGGGACGGGCTGATCCGAAGCGCGGGCGGCCTGTGCCTGGCAGGTCAGCACGGCCAGGCGCACGGAGGGGCCGTCCTCCTGTGCCGCCAGAGCCTGGGCCAGATGCAGGAAGGCCTGGGCCGTATGGTTCTTGAAGGGAACTTCGCCGCCGCTGCCCAGGAAGTCGGTCTCGTAGCAGTCCAGGCCCCAGAGGAACACGACGCCCCGGGGCGTGCCGCCCTGCCGCCAGTCGCGGATCAGGCGGGCGAAGGCGTCGGCATCGCCGGGATCGACGGCAGCCATGTCGTCAGGATGTCCCGTACCGGCGCAGGCCGCGAGCATGGCCGTAGCGCCCTGCTGTTCCAGCGAACGGGCGAGGGCACGGGCAAAATCCGTATCGCGACCGGCCAGGATGAGCCAGTGCCCGGCAGCGTCCCCGGCTTCCGGCATCAGGGCCTGGCGCCAGACCACGTCATAGCACAGGTCGGTATGCTGCCGCTGCCCGGCCTTGAGCAGTTCCAGCGTCTCCTTGTTGGTACGGCGCATGGTAAGGTTGACGATCTCGCAAACGGGCTCGCCTTCGGGGGTGAAGATGGTGAAACTGGCAGAGAACATCTCCTGCCGGAAGCTGTCGCCTTCCTTCATGACGGCCCGGCACCAGACCGTTTCGGGCGCACGCTCGTGGAAGATGACTTTTTCCACGCTGAACGGCATGAAACCGTCGCCCGTGAGGTCATCCTCGGTGGCGGCAAGAGCGGCGACCATGCTTTGCAGGCAACTGTCGAGCAGGGCCGGGTGGATGATGAAACCGCCTTTTTTGCCGCGTTCGGCGCTGTCCAGGGCCACTTCGGCCACAGCTCCGCCCCGGGTGCGCCACAGGCGCCGCAGGCTGCGGAAGGCCGGACCGTACTGCACGGCCCCGTAGGCATCGAATTTTTCGTAAAAGGCCTGTACGTCCACCTCGTCGCAACCTTCACGCAGGCGGTCCAGGTCGACGTTTTCGGCAGAGCGCTCGTGGGCGGGGGCGAGCTGGCCGGAGACATGCTGGTGCCATTCCCCCTGTCCTTGCCCGGCGCCCCGGCTGAAGATCTCGAAATCGGCCCCGTTTTCCGTGGGAGAGACAAGGACCTGTACGGTGCGTTCGCCTTCGTCGAGCATGAGGGCCTCGCGCAGCACCACATTCTCGAGCCGGATACGGTCCGTACCGAAATGATCCATGCCCGCGGCGGCGGCCAGGTCGAAATGCGCCGTGCCCGGAACGACCACGATGTCGAAAACGCGGTGCTGGGCCAGGAAGGGTTGCAGGGTGCCGCTCACCGCCGCCGTATACTGGCTCACGGCCAGGGGGGAGGAGAGGCGCCGTCCCAGCAGGATATGGCCCGTGTCGTCTCCGTCCGGTGCGTCCGTCCGGGCGGGCGCGATCCCGGTACTGAAGGCCTGGCGGCTGCCGTTGCCGTTGCGGGCGATGATGACATGTTCGTCAAGGTCGCCGTCGGCGGGGGCAGGGTAGCAGGCCGTCCTGTCGAATCCTTCCGTGTCCAGCAGGCGGGTCCAGCCCTCGGCGGTCAGGAAGGGATTGTCGCCGCGCAGCTCCCCGTCACGCAGTTTGTCGAGCAGGCAGCCGAAGGATATCTCGAAGCCCATGGCCGGCCGGGGCAGGGTGATCTCCCGCAGGAGGAGCAGGCCGTCCGCGGCCAGCACGGCGCTGATGTGGCGCAGGGCGGCGGTCAGGTCGGCAGTGGCGTGCAGGACATTGGCGCAGACGACGATATCGAACTCGTCGGCATGGAAGCCCTGAAGGAACGGGTCGCGGCTGATGTCCAGCGTGGCATATTCCACGAAGGGGAAGGCGGCGAAGCGGTCCCGGGCCCGGGCCGTGAACAGGGGGGAGACGTCCGTATAGACATAACGGGTGCGTCCTGCGGGCAGGACGGGCAGCAGGGCCGAGGTCGTCCCGCCCGTGCCGGCGCCGATCTCCAGGATGGAGAGGGCGCGGTCCATGGGCAGGGCATCGGCAAGAGCCTTCAGGCTCCTGGCCATGATCCCGTTATAATAACGGCTTTGCGGGGTATCCTGGTAGATGCTCTCCACGGCGTCAGGATTGCCGCCGGGGAACATGACCTGTCTGGGATCCTTGCGGCCTCCCAGTATCTCGCGGAAATTCTCGCCGCAGCGTTTCATGAACGAGAGCAGCGGGATGTTGTCCAGGACAAGGTCCTGACGTTTTTCATGGCATCCTTGTGGCATGGTCATTTCTCCATGTTTCCTATGATTGACGGTCAGAGAGGCCGGAGGCCTCCTGCCGGTCGAGCAGGCTGGTCACACGATCCCTGAGATCCCTGTCCGGAGCGGCCGGGCGGCCGTAAGAGCCGGCGGCGTCACGGGCCAGGAGGCCTTGTTCGGCTAGGTTCTCCAGCAGGCGCGGAAGAAGCTGGTCGAACCGTTCCGGCAGGCCTATGCGTGCGGCGATGTCCCGGGCGGTATGGAAGCCCTCATCCGGGAAGGCCCCCAGATCCGTCAGGGCCTCGAGGGCATAGCCGGAGCAGAAGGTCTCGATCATCCGGGCATGCTCCCGGTATTCGGTGCCGTCGGGGCGGTCGTCTTCAGCGCCGGAGGCGGATTCGGCAGCCCGGGTCAGACGCTGCCAGATGTCGTCCTGCGAGGCGGCCGGGGCGGCGGTGCTTCCGCTGGCTATGCCGCGGAACGAGTCGTCCACCCAGTGGCGTTCCCCCTGGAAGGGGTAGAGGGGCAGGTGGAGGCGGCCCCAGTGCTGGTCCTGGGCAAATGCTGCCCAGTCCACATCCGCTCCACTGCGGTAGAGGGCGGCCAGGGCCTCGCATGTCTGGCGCCATTCCGGGGTCCCGGCATGCATGGCGGCGACCCAGACGCCGTCTTCCCCGCTGTTCTCCAGGGCCTGTTCACGGCGGCAGAGGGCCGTCAGCACGCCGGACGGGCCCAGCTCCAGCCAGGCCGCGGGAGCCATGTCCCGCAGCGTGCGGAAGCCGTCGAAAAAGCGCACGGTGGAGCGGATATGCCGCACCCAGTAGTCGGCCCCGGAGATCTCGGCAGGCCCGACCAGCCGGCCGGTGACATTGCTGACCACGGGCAGGCCGGGGGCGTCATAGGCGATGCTTTCGGCCACACGGGCGAAGTCGTCGAGGATGGAATCCATCAGGGAAGAATGGAAGGCATGGGAGACCGGCAGGTGGCGGATGCTGATGCCCAGGCTCCCGGCCTTGTCGGCGATGCGGGCAAGGTCTTCCAGCGGGCCCGACAGGACGGTCTGCGTGGAGCCGTTGACGGCGGCGATGCCTGTCCGTTCCGGCGTGCCGCAGGCGGCGAGCAGGGCGAGGACGTCCTTTTCGGAAGCCAGCACGGCGCTCATGCCGCCCCCGGCGGGCAGGGAGGCGATGAGGCGCCCCCGTGCGGCCACAAGACGTGCGGCATCCTCCAGGCTGAACACGCCTGCCAGGGTCGCGGCCACATATTCGCCGATGCTGTGCCCGGCAGCGGCCAGAGGCTGGATACCGAAGGACTGCCACATCCGGGCAAGGGCATATTCCAGACTGAACAGGGCCGGCTGGGTGAAGGCGGTGTTGTCGAGCAGCGCGGCCTTGTCGGCGTCCCACATGACGCGCAGCAGGGGCTCGGGCAGCAGAGGGTCGAAAAGGCGGGCGCAGCGGTCGAGCTCCGCACGGAAGCACGGCTGCGCCTGGTAGAGTTCCTTCCCCATGCCCGAACGTTGCGCCCCCTGACCGGTGAAGAGGAAAACGGGCCTGTGTTCGTCGCCCGTGTTCGTGGCGGTCCACTCCCCGTGCGTCATCGCCGCGTCAAGGCCGGAGCGCAGTTCTTCCAGGCTCTCGCCTACCACGGCGAGACGGACGGCGTGATGTTCCCGGCCTTCCTGTGTGGTATGGCAGAAGTCGGCCAGATCGAGACCGTCGGCATCCTGCCCGGCCAGGAATTCCCCATAGCGTCCTGCCAGTTCCTTCAGGGCCTTTTCGCTCCTGGCGGAGACCACCATCAGAGGGTTGGCGACAGCCCCCGCACTGCGGGAGCTTTCCCGCTGCGGCGCTTCCTCGAGGATCAGGTGGGCATTGGTCCCGCCCACACCGAAAGAGCTGACGGCGGCGCGCCGGGGGGAGAAGCCCTGCGGCCAGTCGATGGCCGTCTTGTTGACGAAGAAGGGGGTGGACGCGAAATCGATACGGGGGTTGGGGCTGTTGAAGTGGCAGGTAGGGGCAATCCGGGCGTGCTTGATGGAAAGGATGGCCTTGATGAGGCTGGCCACCCCCGCCGCCACTTCCAGATGGCCGACGTTGCTCTTGACCGATCCCAGAGCGCAATAACCGCGTGCGGGGTTGTTGCGGGAGTAGATGCGGTTCAGGGCCTCGACCTCCAGCGGGTCACCGAGATAGGTGCCGGTACCGTGCCCTTCCACATAGGCGATGGTGGCGGGATCGACGCCGCTGACGCCCAGGGCCTCGGCGATGACTTCGCTCTGGCCTTCGAGGCTGGGCGCGGAATAGGCGACCTTGGAATTGCCGTCGTTGTTGATGGCCGTCCCCAGGATGACCGCGTGGATGTCGTCGCGGTCGCGCAGGGCGTCTTCCAGGCGTTTGAGCAGCACGACGCCCACGCCGTTGCCCGAGACGATGCCTTCCGCCTGGGCGTCATAGGGGCGGCAATGCCCGTCAGGCGAAAAGATCATGCCTTCCTGGTAAAAATGGCCGTGCTCCTGCGGGATGTCGATGCCGCTGGCGCCGGCAAGGGCCATGTCGCACTCGCCGTTGAGCAGGCTCTGGCAGGCCAGATGCACGCTGACGAGGGAAGTGGAGCAGGCGCATTGCAGGTTGAAGGCCGGGCCCCGCAGGTTGAGCTTGTAGGAGACGCGGGTGCACAGATGGTCGCGGTCCGTACCGATATGGCCCTGCATGAAGCGCGCTGTGCCGTAGTCCGCTAGGTCGGCGCACATATAGTTGACGTAGTAGGTGCTCAGGCGCGTGCCGCCGAAGACGGCGACGGCGCCGGGATAGGTATAGGGATTGTAACCGGCATCCTCCAGGGCGTGCCAGCAGGTCTGCAGGAACTGGCATTGCTGGGGGTCGATGCAGATGGCTTCTGTCGGGGTGTAGCCGAAGAAGGCGGCATCGAACAGTTCCGCATCTTTCATGATGCCCGCGGCCCTGACATAGGTGGGGTCGGCTATGGTCTCCGGATGGATGCCTGCCCCGCGCAATTCGTCGTCCGTGAAAAAGGTGATGGACTCGGTCCCGCTGACGAGGTTTTTCCAGAATTGCCGGGTATCATTGGCACCGGGGAACCGGCAGTCCATGCCGATGACGGCGATGGCGTTCTCCGGGACCTTGTTCGTTTGTGGATGCATGGCATGCCTCGTGCGCATGGCGCTTTTGAAGGGTTGGTGAAAGGATCAGCGTCCGGTCCGTTGCCTGGAGCGGGTGCGCATGCGCCGTTCGGCCCGGTCCATGCCGCGGTCGAAGGCGGAGGCGCTCCCGCCGCCTTCCGGCGCGGATATCTCTTGCGCGGTCGTGCGCGGCGTCCTGTTGTCCAGCCAGGCTGCCAGTGCACGGATGCTGGTGTGCTCGAGCAGGGTCATGAGCGGGATATCCGTGCCCAGGCGTTCCCCGAGGGCGGCCTGTACGGCGACAAGATCAAGGGAACTCAGGCCCATTTCGAAGAAGCGGCTGTCGATGCTTATGTCGTCGCGGCCCAGGACATGCGCGATGGCTCCGGCCACCAGCCGTTCCGTCTCAGATCCGGGCTGTGCCCCCTTCATCCGGGGGAGTTCCTGGTCGGGGTCGAGTACGAGGCTCTTCCTGTCGACTTTGCCGGAACTGGTCAGGGGAAGGCTTTCCCGCATCAGGATCATGCCGGGGACCAGGAAGGAGGGCAGACGCTCCGCCAGCCATTGCTGGAGCTCTTCCGGCGCCGGAGACGTGCCGGGCCGGCAGGCCACGAAAGCGGCCAGCACCTGGCCCGCCTGCCTGCCCCTGACCGTCAGGGCGGCGGCCTGTTCCACGAAAGGATGCTCCATGAGGGTGTTCTCCACCTCGCCCAGCTCGACCCGGTAACCGTTGATCTTGACCTGATTGTCCTGACGGCCGAGGAATTCGATATTGCCGTCGGGCATGTAGCAGCCCAGGTCACCGGTGGCGTAGAGGTCTTCCCCTGTGCCGGGGTGGCGTATGAAGCGCTCGGCCGTGCGTTCGGGATCCTTGAGGTACCCGTCGGCAAGACCGTCACCGGCGATGTGCAATTCGCCGGGGACCCAGTCCGGGCAATCGCTGCCGTGGCGGTCGAGGATGAAGAACCTCTGGTTGGCCAGCGGTTTGCCGTAAGGGATGCTCTTCCATTGCGGCAGGACGTCTTCCACGGGGAAGAAATTGGACCAGATGGAAGCTTCTGTGGCGCCGCCGAGGCTGAAGAGCCGCAGCTCCGGCCAGAAGGCCCTGATGCGTCCGGGCAGGCCCAGGGGGATCCAGTCCCCGCTGAGCAGGGCGCAGCGCAAGGGCGGCAGGGCAGCGGGATGATGTTCCAGATGGGCGGCAAGGATCTGGAGGAAGGGGGGGACGCTGTTCCAGATGCTCACCTGATGCCGGTGCATCAGCTCCAGCCAGTGGGCCGCTTCCAGACGTCTGGCGGGATCCGGCAGGACCAGGGCCCCGCCCGCGCCGAACAGGCCGAACATGTCCCAGACGGACAGGTCGAAGGTGAAGCGCGAAAGGGCAAGGACCCTGTCCGAAGACCGCAGCCCGGTCAGTTCGTTGACGGCCCTGATGGTGTTGACGGCGCGTTCGTGGCGGATCATGACCCCCTTGGGAGCGCCCGTGGAGCCCGAAGTGTGGATGACGTAGGCCAGCGCGTCAGGACGGCTGACGCATCTTTCGAAATCAAATTCGGAATTCGATTTCAATAAATCCTCATCCATGACCATGACGGGCAAGCCCGCGGGCCAGGGCAGGGACGCATGGCGGCGCTGCACCAGGACGGCCCCGGCCCCGGAATATTCGAGCAGATGCTTGAGGCGGGCAGGGGGGACAGCGGCATCCACGGGCATGTAGGCGGCTCCGGCACTGCTCACGGCCAGGGCCGCGACCGCTTCTTCCCAGCCGCCGTTGCTGACGACGGCCACAAGGCTGCCCTGGCCGCATCCCCGGGCCATGAGCCTGCCGCAAAGGGCCTCGGCAGCCCTGCCCAGATCCCGGTAGCTCAGGCAAAGATCGCCGTCCGCCAGGGCCAGGGCCTCGGGGGCATCTCGCAGGGAACGGGCAAAAAGGCTGTCCAGCGTCCCGCGGCCCGCATGGGGGAACTCCCGGGTCGTGGCGTTGGCCGTGCGGCGGCGTCCCAGCTGTTCCTGCGGCAGCAGGGGCAAATGGGTCTGGTGCCAGATCCTGTCGTCCCGGGCCAGCATCCGGAGCAGGCGACAATAGGCGGAAAACATGCTGTCCACGAGCCCTTCGGGGAAGAGTTCGTCCACGGCATCCCAGTTGAACTCAAGGCAATCGTCCACCTCGCGGACCTGATGGTCGATCCAGACCTGCGGCGTCTGCGTGATGTTGTAGACCATGCGCCCGAACGTGCGCAGGGCCGGATGGGTGCCGTGCTCGTCGCCGAAGCCGATGGTACTGGTGAAGACGATGGGGATGATGTCGGCGCTGGAACGGCCCGTGCATCTGCTCCATTCGCGGATGACCTCCACGCCGGAGAAGGTGCTGTGATCCATGTCGGCCCACAGCTGGGCCTGCAGGGCCCGTGCGCGCCGGAGGAAGGATGCCGTGCCGTCGAAAGAGCAGGCAAGCAGGCTCACGGACGTGAAGTCGCCCACGATCTCCCCGACTTCAGGATGCAGGGGCAGCCGGTTGAAAAGCGTGACATTGAGAGTGAACTCGTCCCGGCTGCTCCAGCGGGCCAGCACCTCGGCATAGCAGGCCAGCAGCAGGCCGGAGACCGTCAGCTCGTGCGCGGCGGCCTTTTGGCGCAGGTCCGCCCAGGTCTTCCGGTCGAGCTGCGCCGCATGGCGGACGAAGCGCGGGCGCTCCACCTGCGCGGGCGGGACGGCCAGGGGCAGGTCCGGCGCGGGCGGCAGGGCGGCGACACGCTCCAGCCAGTATTCTTTGTCCTTCCGGTAGCGCGGGCTCTTCCTGAAGGCTTCCAGTGCCAGCACATAGTCCCGGAACGAAAGGTCCAGGGGGGCCGGTTCCCGTTCAGGATACCGGTAGAGGCTTTCGAGCCCGTTCATCATCAGGTTCATGCTGTGCAGGTCGGCTACCAGCAGGTCCAGGCTGATGTGCAGGCGGATGGGACCGCCCGGCATCCGGGTGGCGGCCACACGGAACAGGGGCCATTCCTTCGCGGAGAGCACTTCATGCCCCATACGTTCCCGGCATTCCAGCACCATTTGTTCGGCAGCCCCGGCATCCAGGCCCGTCGCGTCCTGTACCGTGACGGTGAAGGGCGGCACCTCGGGCAGGATGCGTTGCCGTCCGTCCTCCATGATGACGCAGCGCAGCATGTCGTGATGCCGGATCAGCCTGTTCCAGCAGGCCTCCCAGCGGGGAAGGTCCAGATCCTCCGTTTCCAGCTCGAGATAGACGTGGCAGGAGACATTGCCCAGCACGAGGGCGCCTGTCCGGCCCACCCAGTAGGCCTGTTGCATGTCCATGAGCGGGAAGGGCTCATAACGGGCGGCGCTGTCGGGAAGGATGACGGGCAGGTCCCCGTCCTGAGCCCTTTTCCCGGCGTCGAGCAGGGAGGCGATCCGGGAGGCCAGAGCATCGATGGTAGGCTCCTTGAACAGCAGGCTGCGATCCACCCGGATGCGGAACTGCTTTTCCAGCGACTGGAACAGGTCCAGGGCCAGCAGGCTGTCCACGCCCAGCTCGATAAGGTTGGCATCGCCGGACAGGCTCGCGGCGTCGGTCCGCAGGATGGTCGCCACCTTGGCACGGACGGCCCGCATGACGGCATCCCGGCTGTCCCGGCCCGCGCTGTCCGCTTCGGGCGATACGGAGGCTTCGCTGTCGTCCGCTGTGGCGGGGCAGAGCGATCGCAGCAGGGGCGGCAAACGGTCGCTGTCGTAGCCTGCGGCATAGCGGGGCCAGTCCATATGCAGCACGGCGGCCCTGCACTCGTCGCGGGAGAGGAGGCGTTCCATGACGGCAAAGCCTTCCTCGGGCGCAACGGTATGGATGCCTAAACGGGAAAGGGTGCGGAGGTCGGCCTGACGTACGGCCATGCCGGCATCACGGAAGGCGCCCCAGTTGATGCTGAGGGCGGGCAGGCCCAGATGGCGGCGGTACAGCGCGAGCTCGTCAAGGAAGGCATTGGCCGCCGCGTAGTTGCCCATGCCCATGGGGCCGAGGAAGGAGGCCGTGGAGGAGAACAGGACGAAGGCTTCCAGCTGGTGGTCCAGCGAGAGCCGGTGCAGGTTCCAGGCGCCCTCCGCCTTGGGGGCGAGGACCCGTTTGAAGCGCGACGCATCGAGGCGGAGGAGCCTGTCGTCATCCAGCGTCCCGGCCAGGTGCCAGATGCGCTTCAGAGGCGGCATGTCTTTCAGGGCGGAGTCCACGGCATGTCGCAGGGCGCTGCTGTCGGACACGTCGGCCAGGGCCAGACGGACAGTGCAGCCCTGTTGCCGCAGGTCTTCCAGCAGGGCCGCTTCCTCCGCCGCAGGCTGGCGGCGGGCCAGCAACAGCAGGTGACGGCAGCCCCGGCGTACGCGGTCGGCGCACAGGCGCAGGGCTATCCCGCCCAGGCCGCCGCTCACCAGTTCCGTGCCGGAGCATGCGGGATGCCCGGTTTGGACGGCGGCGGGCCAGCGCAGGATGATCTTGCCCGTGTGGCGCGCCTGCATCATGTGCCGGAAAGCAGCGTCATGGCGGTCGGCGGCAAAGACCGTGACCGGCAGCAGGGCCAGCTCTCCCCGGGCGCACCCCTGCATGGCACGCCGGAAGATCCCGGCCATCAGGTCGGGCCGGTCGCGTCCCAGCTCCACCAGATCCAAAGGACGGTAGCGCATGAGGCCGCGTTCGGTCCGGTAGTCGCCCGCCTGGCGCAGACCGCTCTTGCCCAGCTCCACGAAGCAGCCATTGTCCGCCACCAGCGTGAAGGAGGCTTCCTGCGTCTCGCCGGCCAGGGAGTTGAGGATGATGTCCACCCCCCTGCCGCCGGTGGCGTCCAGGACTTCCTGGGCGAAGGCGGTGGAACGGGAATCCATGACCAGTTCCGCCCCGAGCGATCGGACCAGCTCCCGCTTGGCCGGGGTGCCTGCCGTGGCGAAGATGCGGGCACCGGCCCTGCGGCACACTGCCATGGCGGCGAGTCCCACGCCGCCGGAGGCCGCGTGGATGAGGACGGTCTGTCCGGCGCGGATGCCGGCAAGCTCCTCAAGTCCGTAGCAGGCCGTGATGTAGGCGACGGGCAGCGCGGCGGCCTGTTCGAACGAGATGTCCGCGGGCAGGGGGCAGGTCATGGCGGCAGGCAGGGTGATGTGGGTCCGCAGGCAACCATAGGCGCTGACCGCCACGCGATCCCCTACCTGGATGCCGGAGACGCCGTCACCCACAGCGGTGACGATACCGGCCCCGTCACTGCCCACGGCGGTCTCTTCGCCGGGGTAGATGCCCATGACCATCATGACGTCACGGAAGTTGAGGCTTGAGGCCGCAAGGGCCACTTCCACCTCGCCCGCTTCCGGGGAGCGGCGTTCCAGCGGCTGCCAGCGCAGGTTGTCGAGACCGGGACCTTCCATGACGAGGGCCCGGGGGCCTGTCGCTCCGTCGTCCCGGCCGTCGTCCGCCCTTTCAAGGCGGGGCAGGAGGCGGCGGCCGTCACGCAAGGCCTGACGGTCTTCCCCGTCTTCGCAGGCAAGGGCCCGGAACAGGGTATCGTCGGCCTCCGGGTGCTGAAGATCCATGAGGCGCACGCGCAGGGCGGGATGCTCCATGCACACTACCGGGCCGAGGCCCCAGACGAGGGACTGGCCGGGCAACGGCCGTTCATGGGCGCCGGCCGCAATATCGGGGCCGAAAGTCCCGCTTGTGAGGATCACGAGATCGAGGCGGGCCTCCATGTCCCGTGCCCGCGCCTGCCGGACGATCTCCAGCAGGGGCAGCACGCTGCGGTCATAGGTCCCGTCAGGATCAGTCATGCCCGGGACGCCCAGGGGCCAGGCATCCACCACATGCAGGCGGCCCTGTCCGTCAGCAAGGGCATCCAGAGCCGCAGGAAGGCCGTCCCGTTCCGCATGGGAAAGGACGCGGCAGTGGCAGCCGTCAGATTCCAGGCGCGCCGCAAGTGCCTCGGCCAGGGGGCCGGGATCTGCCAGTACGAGCCAGCGCCCGTCCAGCCGGGCCCGGCCGGGGAGCTGTTCCCCCTCGATCCAGCGGACAGCGTAACGGGCGGCCTCCGGGTAACCGGCCTCTTCCTCGACGCTTTCAGGCGGCAGGGCACTCATGCGCAGGCCTTCCATGCGACCGACGGCTTCGCCGTTGCCGTCGAAAAGGCTGACGTCCAGCAGGAACGTGCCCGTATCGCCGGGATCCCCGGCCGGGCTTTCCCGCAGCTCCAGCATGACCTGCACATCAGCGGGGCACTGTTTCGGCAGGTCCAGATGCCGGCAACCCGCCGGGACGAAGATCCTGTCCGTATCCCTGTCCTGCTGGGGGATGCAGGAGAGCACACCCTGCAGGCAGGCGTCCAGCAGGGCGGGATCCCAGCCCCAACCGTCGCTGGAGTTGCCGGAGGAGACACGGGTCCTGGCCCTGCCCCGGCCGCTGCGGATCTCCCGCAACAGGCGGAAGGAAGGCCCGTACGAGACGCCAAGACCCTGCATGGCGGCATAATAGGCCGCTATGTCCTCGGGCATGTCTTCGTCGCTTGCCGGTGCCGCCGCAGGCATGGAGCATGCCGGGCCTTCGATGCCGGCTCGCGCGGTCCTGTGCCAGGCCCCGGGAGCTTCGGGGGCGGTAGAGGTGAAGAGCTCCATGACGCCCCGTTCCCTGTCGCCTTCCAGGATGAGCTGGAAAAAGACGTCCCGGTCCCCGTCCAGCGGCAGGGGACGAAGCAGGGCCACATGACCGAGACCGCAGTCCGCGCCGTATTCCCGGGCGGCGGCCGCGCGCAGGAGCTCGAGGAGCAGGCTGCCCGGGGCGATGCTCCTGCCCGCTACCCGGTGTTCCCGCATGCGTTCCAGTTCCTTGCCGCCAAGGCGGCCCCCGTAAAGGATCTTTCCTTCCGCAGTTGTGAAGCGTTCGCGCCACACGGGATGGGAGAGGGCTTCACGGCCGGTGCCATCCGTGCCTGTGCTGTCTTCTTCAGGCCAGAAGCGGCGGCGCTGGAAGGGAGTCAGGGGAAGCCGGACGCGGCGGGCGCCCAGGCGCAGGGCTTTTTCCTGGAGGGCGTCCAATGCCTTGTCGTCACCGGCCATGTAGGCCAGGGCCACCCGCTGGAGTCCGTCATCCATGAGGTCGCCGGGCACGTCCCGTGCCTCCGTATGTCCGGAAAGCAGCATCCCCTCGGGCATCCCGCCCCGGGCAAAGGCGTGCAAAGCCTCCCGGAGCGCGCCGGTCGAGGTGGCGCGGACGGCCAGCCGGACCTTGTCCCGGCTGCGTGAGGCCCTGGCCGTGAAGCAGATGTCGGCAAGGGAGGCGGACGGGGCCTCCAGCGCCCGGGCCATGCGTCCGGCAAGGGCACGCAGCATGGTCCCGGTGCGCGACGAAAGGACGAAAAGATCCGGCGTGCCGTCAGGCAGGTGGCGGGAATTCACCGGCTCTTCGGGAGCCTGCATGATGACGGCATGGGCGTTGGACCCGCCGATGCCGAAGGAGCTGATCCCGGCGGCGCGTGGTCTTTCCGCATCCTTCCAGTCCGCAAGGGCCGTGTTGATGTAGAAAGGGCTGGCGTCGAGGTCCAGGGCCGGATTGGCTTCCTCGAACAGGGGGTGGGGCGGAATGTGGCCGGTATGGACGGCCATGACGGCCTTGATGAAACTGGCGATGCCCGACGCGGCATCGGCATGGCCGATGTTGGCCTTGACCGCGCCGAGGGCGCAGAAGCCCCTGTCCTGCGTGAAATGGCCAAAGGCCTTGCCCAGGGCGGCGAATTCGATGGGGTCGCCGAGGGCCGTCCCGGTGCCGTGGCTTTCGACAAGGCCGATATCACGCGCGGAAAGTCCCGAGAGGGAGATCGCCTCGCCGATGACGGCGGTCTGGCCGAATTCGCCGGGCGCGGTATAGCCCACCCGCCGGGAACCGTCATTGTTGACTACGGAGGCCAGCACCACGGCATAGATGTGGTCGCGGTCGCGCAGGGCATCTGCCAGCCGTTTCAGGACGACGACGCCCGCCCCGCCGGAAAAGACCGTGCCCGAGGCATTTTTGTCAAAGGGGCGGCAGTAGCCGTCACGGGAGAAGATCATGCCTTCCTGGAACAGGTAACCTTTCTCCTGGGGCACATCGATGGCCACCCCTCCGGCCAGGGCCATGTCGCACGCGCCGCTGCGCAGGTTCTCGCAGGCCACGTGCACGGCGGAAAGCGAGCTGGAGCAGGCCGTCTGCACGCACAGGCTGGGCCCGTTCAGGTTCAGCTTGTAGGAGACGCGCGAGCACAGGTAATCCTTGTCGTTGCCCACCAGGCACTGGAAGGCTTCGGCACCGTTCCCGGCTTTCAGGCCGCGGCACGCATGTTCCAGATAGGCACTGATGCGGCTGCCTGCAAAAACGCCGACGCTCTTGCCTTCCAGCCCGCCGCCGGGCAGGGGCGTATATCCGGCATCCTCCAGCGATTCCCAGGCGCATTCCAGGAAGGTGCGCTGCTGCGGGTCGATCTTTTCCGCCTCGCTGCCGGCATAGCCGAAAAAGGCTGCGTCGAATTTGTCGATGTCCCCCAGGCTGTAGGTCGCCGGGACGTAGTTCGGGTCGCGCAGCAGGCCGTGATCCACGCCCGCTGCGGCAAGGTCTTTCCGGTCCAGGAAGGTCACGCTGACCTTGCCTTCGCAAAGGTTGCGCCAGTATCCGTCGAGGTCGGGAGCACCGGGAAAACGGCAGCTCATGCCGATGACGGCGATCGCTTCGTCAGTAATGTTCATGCTGTCCATGACTTTCTGTCCTGCGGCATCTTTCGCTGCCGGTTACGAATTGCTTTCCGTGCCGGGAAGGCTGTCCTGCGGGCCGAAGTTCCGGGGCGTGACGGCATGTGCCGGGCCGGGCCTGCGCATCTGCCTGCGCAGCCGGGCACGCCGTCCGGCCATGGACATGGCGTCCTCTGCGCTGTCCTCCCCGCCCTGCGGGGCCAGGAAGGCGGCAAGGTCCCTGATATTGGGATGGGCGAAGATGTCCGTGATGGCCACCTGCCTGTGGAGGAGTTCGCTGATGCGCCGCTGGAAAAGGACCAGCTGCAGCGACGTGGCGCCGAGATCGAAGAAGTTGTCCAGCACGCTGACCGTCTCCTTGCCGAGCATGTCCCGGATGATGGCGGTGAGCTGTTCTTCGGTCTCGCCCTCGGGATGCACGCATGCCGGTCCCGCAGCGGGGCTGGCCCCCAGCGCGGCCAGCTGCCTGCGATCGACCTTGCCGTTGGCGGTGAGCGGTATGGCATCGATGACCGTCAGGGTCTGGGGCACCATGTAATCGGGCAGCCACTGCCGCAAAAGACCTTGCAGGTCTTCGGGCGAGAGCCCCCCGGCCGCGGCCTGGTGGGGAAGGGATTCCGCCAGGGCACGGGTGAAGTCCCAGCCCGGTTCGCGGGTCACCGCCCCCCCCGTCAGGCAGTGCAGGTAGCGGTGCCCGGCTCCCAGGGAGAAGCTGCCGCGCAGCCTGTCGAAATCCAGCGCGCCTATCTGGCACAGACCGGCCCGCTGTTCCATGGCGGTCTCTTCCAGCAGCTGGCTCATGAGTCCGGCTTCGATGAGGACGAACTCTTCGGACCTGTCCCCGTAGAGCGGACGGATGGCCTCCATGTCGGCCACGAGGAACAGGGCGAAGGCACTGTGGGAGAAGATGTCGGCATTGTGGCCGGGGAAGACGGTGGCCGCATCTTCAGGGGCATCGGCCATGCGGACGAGGGCGTTTTCCAGCGGATGATAATAATAGCAGCCGCCATCCAGCTCCCGGATCCTGCCGGGCCTGACCAGGACATAGACCTGTACGGCATAGGTCCAGCCCGCGGAGCCGTAGCGGTGCCTGACCACCGGCCACTGGGGGATGTCCAGGCCGCGCAGGCAGCCCAGCAATCTTTCGAACGCTTCCCGTTCCATGGGGGCTTCGGTGAAGCGGCGCGACGAGATGCGGCGGGAGAACAGGGACAGGCTGGTGGCCTCGTCCTCCGTGGCGAGACCGATGCGGGGCAGGCTGTCGAGGTCCTTGCGGAGGTTGTGCCCCGCCTGTTTGTAGGCCAGGCGTTCCACGTCATCCACAAGGGTGATGCCGGCGTCCCTCATGCTCCGGTACCGGGCTTCACGGGCTTCCGGGCTTTCATCGGACGGTGCCGGCATGACTGCCTGCGGTGCGGGAGACACGAAGCCGGCGAGCCTGTCGCCCTTGTCGCTCCTGAGGGCGATGACGGCGGCATTGCCCACGCCGGGGAGGGCGTTCAGGGCCCGTTCCACCTCGCCCAGCTCGATGCGGAAACCGTTGATCTTGACCTGGCTGTCTTTGCGGCCAAGGAATTCCAAAGTGCCGTCAGGCCAGTAGCGGCCCAGGTCTCCCGTGCGGTACAGGGCCTGCCCGCTGCGGGGATGGCGGAAAAAGGCCGCGGCCGTTTTGGAGGGATCGTTGAGGTAGCCGCGGGCCAGGCCCGCCCCGGTGATGTACAGGTCACCGGCCACAAGATCCGGGCAGGGGCACAGGTCCTGGTCGAGGACAAGATATCCCTGGTTGGCCAGCGGACGGCCGTAGGGGATGCTGTGCCATTCTGCCGGGATACGGTCCACGATCTGGATGTTGGACCAGATGGCGGCTTCGGTGGCCCCTCCGAGGGCGGCAACGGTCATGTCCGGCCACAGTGCGTGCATGCGGTCCGGCATGGCAAGGGGGATCCAGTCGCCACTGAGCAGGGCCAGGCGCAGTTGTTCCGGCCTGTCCTCGGGGTGGTCGTCCAGATAGTCGAGCAGCAGCTGCATGAGCGAAGGGGTGCTGTTCCAGACGGTCACGCCCTGTTCCCGCATCAGGCGGCACCAGGCCGCGGGATCCCTCTCCTGTCCGGGAGCGGGGATGACGACGGCGCCTCCCGCTGCCGTGACGCCGAAAAGGTCGAACACGGAAAGGTCGAAGGACAGGCTGGCAAGGGCGATGACGCGGTCACGGGGCCCAAGGCCCAGACGCTGCCCCAGGTCCGCCAGAGTATTGTGGGCTGCGGCATGGCTGACCATCACCCCCTTGGGCAGACCTGTGGAGCCGGAGGTATAGATGACATAGGCCAAGCCCTCCGGCGATACGTCCGTATCCGGAAGGGGCGCCGCGGCCGGGGCCGCTTGTTCCGGGAAGGCGCGGAGGACGGGGACAGCCTCGCTGCCGCAGGCTTCGGCCCTGGCTTCCAGGCCGGGCTGCACGAAGCAGAAGCGGACACCGGCATCCTTGAACATGTAGGCGATGCGCTTGTCCGGCAGGGAGGGGGACACGGGCAGATAGGCGCCCCCGGCCCGCAGGATGCCCATGACGGCCACGACCTGTTCCCAGCCTTTTTCCATCATGACGGCCACGATCTCGCCGGGACGCAGGCCCCGCGAACGCAGCCCGTTCCCCAGCAGGCGGGAGATGGATTCGGCCTCGGCTCGGGACAGGCTGACGCCTTCGCCGATGACGGCGGCAGGGGCTCCATCCCGGGAGGCGTGGTCCAGGAAGGGGGCGAACAGCGTACGCGGCGGGATGGCCGCTTCTGTGGCATTGGCCGCATGGCGGACGTCTGCCTGTGATGCGGGCAGACGGTGCAGGGGCACAGGCTGCTGCCAGAGAGCGGCATCCTCGCACAGGGCCGTGAGGAAGTCGCCGTAGACGGTGAACACGGCATCGAGCATCCCCGAGGGGAACAGGTCTTCCACCGCATCCCAGGTATAGACGAGCTGGCCCCGGTATTCGCAGACCTGATGGTCCAGCCATACCTGCGGCGTCTGGGAGACGGCATAGGCCAGCTTCGCTCCCAGGCCGTCGGCCGCGGCGAACGGATCGTCACCGCTGAGGGGCAGGGCGCTGGTGAAGACGACAGCGGAGCGGGAGGACGTCATGTCCTCGCCGTGATCCTTTGCCAGTTCCCGCAGAACGTCCACGGCGGAGAAACGGCTGTGTCCCATGTCCCGGATCAGCTGCCTGCCGAGAGCCGTTGCGTGCTCCAGGAAGGTGGCGCCTTTTTCCCTTTGGACTTCGAGCAGCAGCAGGCGGGTGAAGTCCCCCACCACGGCCCCCATTTCCTCATGCCGGTACCGGCGGTCGAAGGTCGTGAGCATGAGGCAGAAGTGCGGTTGCGCCGTCCAGCGGGAAAGGACGAGGCTGAAGGCCGCCAGCAGCAGGCCGGAGGGCGTGAGCCCCTGTGCGCGCCCCATTTCCTTGAGGCGGGCCCAGCGTGCGGCATCCAGCATCGCCGTGCGACGATGGAAGCGGGGGGTGCCGAGGCTTTGCGGCGTCCGTGCCAGAGGCAGCTCGGGACCTGCGGGCAGGAAGGGCAGGCGCTGCAGCCAGTACTCCCTGTCCGCCTGCCAGGCGGGCGTGTCCTTTTCCGCCTCGGCCGCCAGGACGCAATCCCTGAAGGAAAGGGCCAGAGGGCTTTTTTCCATTCCCGGGTCGGCATACCAGGCGGCGAGATCCTGCATCAGGATGCCGAAACTGTAGGCATCGGCCACCAGCAGATCCAGCTTGACGTGCAGGCGTACGGTAGCGGCATCCAGACGGCTCGCCGTGATCTCCAGCAGAGGGGCCTTGTCCGTGGGCAGTACCTTGTGGGAAAGCTGTTCCCGTTTCTGCCGGAGGACGCGTTCCTTCTCCTCTTCGGGCAGGGCGGAAAGGTCTTCGAGCGGGATGCGGCAGGCAGGGATCGCAGGCAGGACGCGCTGCCGTCCGTCAGGCGTGATGACGCAGCGCAGCATGTCATGCCGCCTGACGAGGGCATCCAGGGCTTTTTCCAGCCGGGGGACGTCCAGTCCCGTGAAGTCCGCTTCCACATAATTGCTGCAACTGACGCCGCCCAGCGTCATGCTGCCGTCCCGTCCGATCCAGTAGGCGTGCTGCACGTCCGTCAGGGGGAAGGGCAGGTGCCTGTCTTCGGGACGGGCAAGGATGTCCGTCATCGCCTGAGGGGCGGGAGCGGTCTGTCCCTGCAGGCACAGACGTTCCCGCAAGGCGGCCAGGGTGGCAGTTTCCATGAGCAGGGCTGGAGGCAGCGTCATGCCGAGGCGTCTGCTCAGGCGTTGCGCCAGCTCCATGAACAGCAGGGAATCGAAACCGGCCCTGACCAGGGGTGTCTCAGGGGACAGGGAGACGTTTTCGGGCAGGCGCAGGACGGCGCGGGCCTCGCGGGAAAGCAGCGCCAGGAGCTCCGCATCGTCAAGACGGTCCGCACGCGCCGTCTCCTGCATGACGCACGATACGTCGGGGATCTCCAGCGGGGCGGGAGAGCGGCGTGCGGGCAGGGCGGCAGGGGCGTCTGTCATGTCCGTGCCGCCGAACCAGAAGTGCTCGCGTGCAAAAGGATAGGTCGGCAACGGTATGCGCCGGGCAGCACTGCCCGCATGGACGGCAGCCCAGCGCACGTTTGTACCGCGTGTCCAGCAGCAGGCCAGCACCGCGGCCATATGCTGCGGCGTCGCGGCGGCATCGGGAGCGAAGGCGGGGAGCAGCAGCGGCGTGTCCGCGGTATTGCCGTCGGGAAGGTCGCCGGGACGCATGGCCAGGATGTCGGCGGATGGGGCAAGGCGCCGGGCCTGGGCGATGGCATGGGCTTCTTCCGGGGCCCCGGTCGTGGGGGCATATGCCCGCCAGAAGGCTGGATCGCGGGCTTCTTCGGCGGAGATGAGCCTGCTGCTACCCAGATCGAACAGGGGGAGGGAGACGGTCCCGGCTTCCGGGGCGCGGACCTTGAACTGCGGGATGGGGGCTCCATCACCTTCAAGGGCCCGGTACAGGGCAAGGCCTTCTTCCGGGTCGAGATGGCCTGCAAGGCAGGCCGCCACAGACACCGTCGCCGGTGTGCAGAGGATGGCCGCAGGTTCGCCGAGCATACGGCGCCAGGCTTCGGCCGTGGCCATAAGAGCCAGGAACGCCCTTGCCTGTCCATCCGTCTCCGTTCCGGAGGGCAGCTGCTCCAGCAGTGCGGTGCGGGCGGAGGCCAGCGGCGGGACATCCGGGAGGGAAGCATCGGGGCAGCCCGTCATGCTGTTGAGGAAGAAGACCACCGGACGGTGCGGCGCGCTGTCCGGCACATGGCCCATGAAGGGCACGGGCATCCCCGAGGCGAGCTGTTCCAGCCCCCGGACGATATCCGGGCCCGCGAGGGCCGCACGGCAGGGCAGGGAGGCCCGGCCGGCGCCGCAGGTCAGGCAGGCATCGGCCATCTCCCGTTCCGGCGCCCGGGCAAGGTGTTCCCTGTAGTCTGCCGCCAGCTCCCGCAGCTGGCCTTCCGATGCGGCCGCCAGCGGCAAGACGGGGAGAGGTCCGGGGAGCGTGCCGGAAGGCGCGTCTGTCAGGGGAGCTTCTTCGAGGATGACATGGACATTGGTCCCGCCAAAGCCGAACGAGCTGACACCGGCCCGGCGGGGACGTCCCGGGGTCCGGGGCCACGGGGTGGTGGCGACGGGGATGGCGGCCGGGATGCCGTCTGTCCTGATTTCGGGATTGAGGCGTTTCAGGTGCAGGTGCGGCGGGATGGCCGCGGCCTGCAGGGAAATGAGGACGCGGCAGACCCCGGCAAGACCGGCGGCAGCCTCAAGGTGGCCGACGTTCGTCTTGATGGAGGAGATCAGCAGGGGGCGATCGGCCTCCCTGCTGCCGCTGTAGACATCGCTGATGGCGCCGAATTCGATGGGGTCGCCCAGGGGCGTGCCGGTGCCGTGGGCTTCGATGCCGTCGATGTCCGCGGCCGTAAGCCCGGCGTTATGGAGAGCTTCGCGCAGCAGGCGGGCCTGGGCCCGGCGGCTGGGGGCCGTAAGGCCGTTGCTCCGGCCGTCCTGGTTGACTGCCGAACCGCGGACGATGCCCAGGATGGGGTCCTGGTCGTTCAGGGCCCTTTCCAGCGTTTTAAGAACGAGCACCACGCAGCCTTCGGCGCGGACATAGCCGTCGGCGTCGGCGGAAAAGGTCTTGCAGCGGCCGTCCGGGGCCATGAGATGGGCGTCGGTGAAGATATCCTGTCCTTCGCTTCCGGCCAGGATATTGACGCCGCAGGCAAGAGCGGTCTCGCATTCGCCGTCCCGCAGGCTGCGGCAGGCCAGGTGCAGGGCCAGCAGCGAGGACGAGCAGGCGCTGTCTACGGCCATGCTCGGGCCTTCGAGCCCGTAGAAATAGGAAAGGCGGTTGGCCGCGATGCTGTGGGCGTTTCCCGTCCCCATATAGGCGTTGAGGCTCTGGCCGCACTGGAGACGGCGGTTCTCGTAATCGGAAGAGCTGATGCCCGTGAAGACGCCTGTGCGGCTGCGGCGCAAGCTGTCCGGCGCGATCCCGGCCCGCTCCAGGGCCTGCCAGGAGACTTCCAGCAGCAGGCGCTGCTGGGGATCGATCTCCACGGCTTCGCGGGGAGAGATACCGAACAGAGCGGCATCGAAAGCGCTGATGTTGTCCAGAAAACCGCCCCAGACAGCCCTGTCCCCGTCTTCAGGAGCGGCCGTACCATCCCGGTGGGCGGGGTCGCGCCGGGTGATGGCATCCTTGCCGCCGAAGAGCAGTGCCTCCAGAGCCTCGGGGCTGTCGGCGCCCGGCAGACGGCAGGCCATGCCGATGATGGCCACCGCCTGTTGTCCGGCGCAGTGCGCGGGCAACGGGGCTTCATCGGAAAGGTCCCCGGCCATGAACGACGCCAGCGAGGCGATGTCGGCATGGTCATAGAACAGGGTCGTGGGCAGAGGACGGCCGCAGGCCTGCTGCAATTCCCCGGTCAGGGCCACGGCCGTGGCCGATCCCATGCCCAGGGAGCTGAACGGCGTGTGCAGGCCCACGCTGTCCGGGGAAAGCCCCAGGCGCGCGGAAAGGCCGTCACGCAACCAGTTTTGCCAGGCCTCGCGGGAGGCGAGGCCATCCTGCTCCTGCGGGGGACGAGTCCAGGCGGGGGCCCCGGCGCGGGGCTCTTCCCGCCATTCCGCCAGTACGGGCAGTTCGCCGTGAAGGTAAAGATGGCGGCACAGGGACTGCTGGATCTTGCCGCTGGTGGTCTTGGGCACGCCATGCCGTTTGCAGAGGACGACGGCGCAGGGGGAGATGTCGAATTCTTCGGAAAGGCTGCGCCGGATGGCCGCCAGCGTCGCCTCGTGGGCTGTCGCGGGCAGGCGGGTCTCGAAGACCATGACCAGCCGTTCGCCGGCATCGCTGTCGATGCCGAAGGCGGCAGCGCCATTCTGCTCCAGCCCCGGCACGTTCTGCAGGACGCATTCCTCAAGGTCCTGCGGGAAAAAATTGCGGCCGTTGAGGATGATCATTTCTTTGCATCTCCCGGAGACGAAAAGATGCCCCCCGGACATGAAGCCCATGTCACCTGTCCGCAGGAAGGGCCCTTCGCCGGATCCGGCCAGCACGGCATGCAGGACGGTCTTCGTGGCTTCGGGCTGTTCCCAGTATCCCGGAGAAACGCACGTCCCCCTGATCCAGATCTCGCCCAGCTCCTTTTCTTCGACCTCCCGGCATGTCTGGGGATCGACGATGCGCACGTCGTTGTTACGCCCGGCCGTGCCGCAGGAAAGCAGCGGCATGGCATCGGCGTGCTGCTCCTGCAGGAAGCGTATGCGGCCTGCGGCATATTCCTGCTTGTCGAGAAAAACGGCAAAATCGCCGTCATTTTTCCAGCAGCCTGTGGTGAACAGCGTGTTCTCCGCAAGGCCGTAGCAAGGATAGAAACTGGCAGGATCGAGACCGGCGGAACTGAAACGCTCCAGGAAACGGCGGATGGTCTTCAGGCGGATGGGCTCGGAGCCGCAGTAGCAGACGGAAAGCGAACTGAGATCCAGCTCCCGGAGCCGATCCTCCGGGATGCGGTCGCAGCAAAGATCGTAGGCAAAGTTGGGGCCGCCCATCAGCTGGGCGCGATAGTGGGTGACGGCGCGCAGCCAGCAGAGAGGTTGGCGCAGGAAGGCCATGGGAGGCATGGTGACGCACAGGCAGCCCAGATGGAGCGGCGTCAGGATGCCGCCCACGAGGCCCATGTCGTGGAAGGGGGGCAGCCAGCTGACGGTGGGAATATTTTCCCGGAGCCGCATGTGCCCGGCGATGCTGTCCAGATTGGCCATGATGTTGCCGTGAGTGATGATGACTCCTTTGGGGCTGCTGGTGGAGCCGGAGGTATATTGCAGCCATCCGGGCGTATGCGCAGTCAAAGGAAGTTCCTGCCAGGACCGGGACAGGGCATCGTCGGTCTCATCAAGGCAGATGATCCGTATGCTGTCGGCAAAATGGACGCGTTCGGCCAGTTCTTCCACCGCCTTGCGCAGACGTGCGGAAGTGATGAAGACGCGTGAGCCGGAGTCTTCCACAATGCGGGCCAGACGATTGAATGTGCGGGCCATGCGGGCCAGGCCCGGAGGTGTCATGGGAACGGCGATGGCCCGCGCGTACAGGCAGCCGAAAAAGGCCGCGATGAATTCCAGGCCCGGCGGCAGCATCAGCAGGACGGGACGGCCGTCGCCCTGACCTGTGGCCTGGATGGCCGCGGCAATGGCACGCGCCCGCATGTCGAGGCGGCTGTACGAGCAGAGCTCGGCATTTTCCGCTTTTCCGTCGGGAAGAAAACTGAGCGCCGGAGAGTCGGGGTGGCTCAGGGCTTTTTTACGGATGCCGTCGATGATGGAGACGAAGGCATCATCTCCGGTCTTGCATGTCGTACCGGGACACTGCGTCGCCATGTGCCCTCCTTTTCTGGGTGAGCCAGAGCAAAGGGCATCCCGTGGGCACGGCGGACAGACCGGTGCAAAGCTCCGGTCATGCAGACCGGTAGCGGATAAGCGCACGAAGGAGCGGGGCCGTTACACCGGGGGGTGTTTGTTCTGGCAAAGTGCCCTGGAGCGTTCAGCTGGAAGCTGGCCCCGGGCATACAGGACAGCAGGGAGCTCCGCAGAAAGGAGCAAAGGAGGATCTTCTGGATATGATGCCGGGGAGAATCATGGAGGGCAGGACGGTGAGGGACACGGGGAGGCGTTTGCCGCGGGGCAGGCTGGATGCGGCGGAGAGCGAGCGGGAGGCAGGGTAGTGCATGGCAATGGGGTCTGGCTGAGGGTGTGGGAGGTTTCTTGATAAGACATATTGAAAAAGAATTTCAAAGTCAATAAGGAAAGCATAATTCTTCAAAAGAATTATATTTTCGTAAAAAAGTCGTGCCTCCTCGTGTAAACGAAGGCACGACATGCTGAAAATCATCGGGGGGCTTGCTGGTGGTACGGCAGGCTTCGCCGGGAGCAGACAGGGACAAAAAAAGCCTGTCCCCAAGGACAGGCTTTTTTACATGCAATGTGTGTGTCGCAGCTAATCCGCCGCGATCTCGTACTGGTCCAGTTTGTCCCAGATGGCGGTGATGACCAGGGCCATGACCGCGGCCAGACGGGCCTGGATCTTCTTCAGGATCTCGGGCGTGATGCGGCTGTCCTCGTCATAGCCCAGGCGGCGGCAGAAGAGCACGGGGCACTGGTGTTGCTTTTCCTGCGCCAGCAAGGGCATGTAGGCGGCAAAGGGGCCGTCCACGAAGGCATTGAGGCTGTCCTCGGAGACAGGCACGGCCTGGGTATGCAGGCTGGCGCCTTCGGCTTTGGCCGTGGCGGCCAGCAGTTCGCCGGTGCGGCGCAGATAGCCCACCAGCACGCTATTGGGCGCGTGCTGCATGAGCCCGGCCGTGACCGTGGCGTGGACGAAGGCCCGCCACTCGGCGCAGAAGTCGGGCAGGGCGCCGGGCTCCGTCAGGCAGGCTTCGGGGATCTCCGCACCGAAAGCCAGATTGACGATATGCTCGCGCTTGCTGTTGAGCTCAAAGAGGATGCAGGCGGCATCCATGCCCTGGGCGGCGGTCAGTTGTTTCTTGGCTGCCATGACGGCCTCACTTCTGGTGATAGCGGGAAAGATAGACCTCATAGCCGTGGGCGCGCAGCTTGCAGGCCGGGCACTGGCCGCAGCCGTAGCCCCAGGGATAGCGCTCGCCGCGCGTGCCCTCGTAGCAGGTATGGCTCTGCTCAAGGATGCAGTCCACCAGCGGCATGCCGCCCAGATCTTCGGCCAGGCGCCAGGTATTGGCCTTGTCCAGCCACATGAGCGGCGTATGCAGCACGAAATGGCTGTCCATGCCGGTATTGAGGGCCACCTGCATGGCCTTGATGCTGTCGTCGCGGCAGTCCGGGTAACCGGAGGAGTCGCTCTCGCACACGCCCAGCACCAGATGGCGGATGTTTTTGCCGTAGGCCCAGGCTGCGGCGTGCATGATGAACAGCAGGTTGCGGCCCGGCACGAAAGTGTTGGGGATGCCTTCGCCTTCCTGCTCGATGGGCATGTCCGAGGTCAGGGCCGTGTCGGCCAGCTGGCGGAACAGGCTGATGTCCAGCAGTGTGTCGGGCCCCAGACGGTCCTGCCATTCCGGCTTGAGGGCCGCGATGGCGCTGCGGACCTTGCCGCGGCATTCCAGTTCCACGGAGTGGCGCTGGCCGTAATCGAAGCCCAGCGTATGGACGCGGGCAAAGCGGGAAAGGGCCCAGGCAAGGCAGGTGGCCGAATCCTGGCCGCCGGAAAAGATGACCAGGGCCTGCTGGTCGGAAAGAGGAGGCTGATGGGACATGATCTTATTTTTCCTCCGGCCAGAAGGGGCAGACTCGGGCCGGGGCATAACCGGCCATGAAGGCATCCATGAGGGTGCCGAAATGGATGCGGTTGCGGGGCTTCATCTTCTGGGCGTCAGGGCAGTCGGCAGGGAAGAAGCGCAGGGAATTGCGGTTGCCGGTGTAATTCTTCAGGGCTTCGGGGCGGGAGAGCACCTCGGCCCACATGCCGCGCCGTTCCTTGATGGCTTCGGCCTGCAGGCCCAGCAGCCAGTCCTGGTACTCCTTGTCCAGCCCCTTGTGGGGATAGAAGAAGGCCGCGCCTTCACGCACCATGATGCCGTTGAGCGAGCGACCGTCCTTGAGGCGCACGTCCGCGACGATGCGGCCGTACTTGTCCTTGCCTTCCTTGTCCACGGCAAAGAACCGGACCTCCTGGCCGCGGGCCAGACGGGTGAGCAGTTCCCGCGCTTCGCGGGCGTAGAACTGGGGCTTGCCCTTGCGGGGCTTGAGCTCCGGCGTGTCGATGCCGGCCAGGCGCACGCGGCTGCGGTTGGTCAGCTGCATGGTGTCGCCGTCCAGACAGGAGGCCACCGAGGTCTTGCCCCGGACGGCGATCTGTTCCAGATGGGGCAGGGCGTCCGTCTGTGCGCGGCCCGTGCCGGGGAGGGCCCCGGCCACGAGCACGCAGCACAGGAAAAGGATCAGGCAGAGGCTACGCAGCATGACTAGTTTTCGTAGTAGGAACGCAGGGGCTGGCTGCGCACGGGATGACGCAGCTTGCGCAGGGCCTTGGCCTCGATCTGGCGGATGCGTTCACGGGTGACGTTGAAGAGCTTGCCCACTTCTTCCAGGGTATGGTCGCTCTTTTCGGCGATACCGAAACGCTTGCGCAGCACCTGTTCCTCGCGGGGCGTCAGATCGGCCAGCACGGCCGCCAGCTGTTCGGACAGCTTGGTATTGATGACTTCCTCGGCGGGGGCCACGGCCTTCTTGTCCTCGATGAAATCGCCCAGGCTGGAATCTTCCTCGTCGCCGATGGGCGTTTCCAGCGAGATGGGTTCCTTGGCGATCTTGAGCACTTTCTTGACCTTTTCCACCGGGTATTCCATGCGCTCGGCGATCTCTTCGGGCGTGGGATCACGGCCCAGCTCCTGCACCAGGTAACGCGAGGTGCGGATGAGCTTGTTGATGGTCTCGATCATGTGCACCGGGATACGGATGGTGCGGGCCTGGTCCGCGATGGCGCGGGTGATGGCCTGACGGATCCACCAGGTGGCGTAGGTGGAGAACTTGTAACCGCGCTGGTACTCGAACTTGTCCACGGCCTTCATGAGGCCGATGTTGCCTTCCTGGATGAGGTCCAGGAACTGGAGACCGCGGTTGGTGTACTTTTTGGCGATGGAGACCACCAGACGCAGGTTGGAGCGGATGAGCTCCTGCTTGGCGCGCATGGCGGCGGTGTTGCCGCGCTTGATGCGCCACAGCACTTCTTCCAGGTCGTTGACGTTGTGGCAGCACTTTTCCTGCAGACGGCTCAGGATCTCGATCTTGCCGATGATCATTTCCTTGAAGGAGAAGAGCTCGTCCACGCTGAGCTTGAGGTCGCGGGCGGCATCATTGGGATTGATGGTGCGCTGCTCAAGGCCGGTGAACATCTCCTGGATCTCGGCCTGGGTACGCCCGGTGGACAGGATGTAGGCCGAAAGGTCGCGCTGGCAGTTGTGCATCTGGCGCACGTAGTCCTCGACCGTTTCGATGATGCGGTCGATGAGGGTCTTTTCCAGCTTGATGTCGCGCAGGCGGGTGACGATCTCTTCCTTGTAGCTGATGATCTCCTTCTGGATGGCGGTCACCTTGCGGTCAAGGGTGTTGCAGTCGTCCAGCTTCTTGTAGATCTTGCGCTTTTTCTTGAAGATCTGCTTGATCTCGTCCAGCAGCAGGATGACGCGGGAGCGCTGGTTGAGCTCGTCTTCGCTGGGATCGTCTTCTTCGATGGTCTTGACCACGTCCTTGAGCTTGATGCGGTTCTGGCGCAGGTCCTCGCCCACGTTGATGAGCTCTTCCACGGCCACGGGCACTTCCACCAGGGCGTAGAGCACGTCCTGCTCGCCCATCTCGATCTTTTTGGCGATGACCACTTCACCGTCGCGATCCAGCAGGGGCACGGCGCCCATCTCGCGCAGGTACATGCGCACCGGGTCGGTGCTGCGCGAGGAATAGTCGGCGGATTCTTCGTCTTCGGCCAGCTCCAGGGAGCCGTCCATGGCGTCGTCGTCGGTTTCGGTGGGCGTGGCGGAGATTTTTTTGCCGTCCTTTTCGGAATCGACGATGGCGATCTCCAGCTGCTCAAAGATGCCGATGATCTCCTCGAACTGCTCGGGAGTGTTCATCTCCACGGGAAGGGCTTTGTTGACCTCGTCGAAGGTCAGGTAGCCCATGCCCTTGCCCTTGGCGATGAGGCTTTGAATTTGCTGGATATCTTTAAGATTGCTCATGTCCCTGCTCCAAGGTTTCCTGCAGTGCGCGAAGATATTCCAAATCAGCGGCAAAGTCGCCGGTGCCGGTGTTCTGCCGCAGGGCGGCCGTCACGGACTGGCGCTGGGTTGCCGCATAATAGGCATCAAGATCATGGCGCAGGGCTTCCAGCTCCCTGTCGCCGTCATCACGGGGGGCCGCTTCGGCGCCCCGGCAGAAGGACCAGAAATTCTTTTCGCGCTGGTCCAGATGGTAGGGGGCCTCGTCAGAGCCCCATTCTTCGATCTTGTCCCACAACTGACGGGCGATGTCCGACTGCAGGGCCAGGTCAGCGCCCAGATCCCGCAGATCGTCCAGTCGGTCGGGGTAGCGGACCGCATACATCATGATCTGGCGATCCCGCATGTTCTGTCGCGCCCGGCTGGGGCGCGTGGTCTGTCCGTCAGGGCCGGGACGTCTGCTGTCGGCCAGTCCCTGACGCAATTCCGCCTCGGAAAGCTGCAGGTGGGTGGCCAGCCGTGACACATAGGGGCTGACCAGCTCCGGCACTTCCACATGGCGCAAAAAATTCTTGGCCCATTCCACGGTCTCGCGCGGGGCCAGGGCGCGCAGCACGTCCAGACAAAAACGCAGCCCGTCCGGCGCCTGGGCCTGCAGGGCCTCGAAGGCCTCCACGCCCTGCGTGCGCAGCAGGCTGTCGATGTCCTCGCCTTCGGGCATCAGGACAACGGTGCAGGCCAGACCGCGGGTGAGCAGCATCTCGCAGGAACGCAGGGCGGCCTTACGGCCGGCGCGGTCCCCGTCGAACAACAGGGTGAGCTGCGAGGTGAAGCCCGAAAGACGTTTGATCTGGTCCGGGGTCAGGGCGGTGCCCAGCACGCCCACGGCATTGTCGTAGCCGAACTGGTGCAGGGTCAGCACGTCCATGTAGCCCTCGGTCAAAAGGGCCCGTCCCTTTACAGTAATGCCTTTTCTGGCCTGGGCAAGACCGTAAAGATGTTCTCCTTTCTTATAGATGGGCGTATCGGAACTGTTGATGTACTTGGCTTCGTCCTCGTCCGCGATGATGCGCCCGCCAAAGGCGATGACCTGGTTGGAAAGGTTTTTGATGGGAAAGATGAGACGGCCCCGAAAGCGGTCATAGACCGAGCCCCGGTCCGAGCGTCCCACCAGTCCGGCCTCGGCGGCCAGGCGCATGTCGTAGCCCGCGCGCTGCAGGGCCAGGTCCAGCGAATGCCAGTCACGCCGCGCCCAGCCCAGACCGAAACGCTCCACGACATCCGGGCTCAGGCCGCGCCGCTGTATGTAGGCCCGGCACTCCTCGGCTTCCGGGCTTTTGAGGGCCGCGGCAAAATGGGCCGCCGCCAGCTCGTACATGCGCAGCATGGTCTGGCGGGAAGAACGCCACTGCCGGTCCTCTTCCTGCCGTTTTTTGTCAAAGGGCCCGCGATCCAGCGTGATGCCGGCCTCGGCGGCCAGCTGCTCCAGGGTCTCGCGGAAATCCAGGCCGTTGATGCGGCCGTAGAAATCGAAGATGTCCCCGGACGCCTGGCAGCCGAAACAGTAGAACAGGCCCTGTTCCTCGTTGACCGAGAAACTGGGCTTGGTCTCCTGATGGAAGGGGCAGGGCGCCACCCAGCGCGGCCCGTTACGCTTGAGATCCACGTAACGGCGCACGATATCCGTGATGTTGAGCCGCTCCTTGATGGCGCGGATGGCATCTCTGGACTGCATGAGGCCCTCGCCGGACTGCCCGGCTGTGCTAGCGCAGGTTGACGATGGTCATGCCATCGCCGCCGCGATCCTCCGGAGCGGTGGCAAAACGGGCCACGGCCGGGAAGGAGCGCAGAAAATCATGGATCTGGCGACGCAGGGCGCCGGTGCCGCGACCGTGCACGATCTCCACTTCACTGAAGCCGGAAAGCAGGGCCTTGTCCAGGAAGCGTTCCACTTCGGCCTGGGCTTGGTCGGCACGCATGCCGCGCAGGTCGAGGCGCAGGGCGGGCGCATCGTCGTTGGCGATGGCGGCCTTGACCGGGGAGACGCGCTGCGGCGCACGGGGGGCCGCAGCCTGGGCGGACTGGCCGCTCTGGCGCACGTCCTTCATGGCGGCCCACAGGCTCACGCCGTTGAGGTCCACGCGCACGCGCTTGCGGCGTTCGTCCACGTCGGTCACCACGCCGCGCTTGTTAAACACGGTATGGAAGACCTGCTGGCCGGGCGCGAAATGTTCGATCTGCGGCAGCACCGAGGTCTCTTCCTGCACCACGGGCGCGGCCAGATCGGCACGCAGGCGCGACATCTCTTTCAGGGCCTGCTTGTGGGTGGCGCGGCCTTCCTTCCAGGCGCGCATGAGCTCGCCGGCCTTGGCGCGTACTTCGTCATGCAGGCGCAGGCGTTCCTTCTCGGTCTTCTCGCGCATGATCTTGGTGTCGCAGCGGGCCTTTTCCTGCTCCTGACGCAGACGGGCGATCTCCTGCTCGCGCTCGGCGGCCAGGGCATTGAGGCGGCCCAGCAGGGCGCTGGTGTCCTGCCCGTCCTGCAGGAGGTAATGCTCCGCACGGCGCAGGATGCTTTCCGGCAGGCCATGCTCGCGGGCCACGTCCAGGGCCTGGCTGGCGCCCACCTGATCGTAGGCTAGTTTGAAAAGGGGCTTCTTGCTCTGCGGGTCGAAGAGCACCGAAGCGGCCCGCGCGCCTTCGCGCGACAGGGCATAGGTCTTGAGGGCCGGGAAGTGGGTGGCGGCCAGCACGAAGGTCTGCTTGTCCAGCAGGCCGTCCAGCACGCCCTGGGCCAGAGCCGCGCCCTGGGCGGGGTCGGTGCCGGCGCCGAATTCGTCCAGCAGCACGAGGCCGGTGCTGTCCAGATGCTTCCAGGCCTTGGCCAGATGCTGGATCTGGGCCGTGAAGGTGGAAACGTTGTCTTCCAGGCTCTGCTCGTCACCGATGAAGGCATCCACACGGCCGAACCAGGGCAGATGCGAACCGGCGGCCGCGGGCACGGGCAGGCCGCTCAGGGTCATGGCCACGCACAGGCCCAGGGTCTTGAGGCAGACGGTCTTGCCGCCGGCGTTGCCGCCGGTGATGATGAGGGCCCGTTCGCCGGGACGCAGCACGATGTCCAGCGGGCGCACCTGCTGCAGGCCGCCGCTCTTGCCGCGTTCGTCCTTGCGCTGGCGCAGGCTGACCAGGGCCAGCAGGGGATGGCGGGTCTCCAGCAGGCAGACGCCTTCCTCCACGGGCGAGAGCGGCACGCAGCGGCCGTCGTATTCGGCGGCCAGGCGGCGCTTGGCCTGCAAAACGTCCAGCTGGGCCAGCAGTTCCAGGGCGGCACGCGCCCCGGGCAGTTCGGCCAGCAGCAGGCTGCGCAGATAGGCCAGCACCTTGTGCTCTTCCTCGCGCTCCTCGCGCTTCAGCTCCTGGAGGCGGTTGTTGATCTCCACCAGGAACATGGGCTCGAAATAGCAGGTCTCGCCGGTCTGGGACCAGTCATGGATGATGCCCTGCATACGGCCCTTGAAGTTGGCCTTGAGGGGCAGCACATAGCGGTCCGAGGACAGGGTCATGAACTCGTCCTGCAGCCAGGCCAGCATATTGTACTGCATGGCGTAGTCCTTGACCCGGCGCATGCAGTTCTGGTGCAGGCGGCGCAGTTCGCTGCGCACCTGGAAGAGTTCGGGCGAGCTCTCGTCGCGGATCAGGCCGTCATCGGAAATGCAGCGCAGCAGGGCCGCCGTGAGCTGCACGGGCAGCGGCGTTTCCTGGGCCAGGGCCAGCAGGTGCGGCCACTGGTCCTCGGCTTCGGGCAGGGCGATGGAGGCATGGGCGGCCTTGGCCAGCCGCAGCATCTCGCGCAGGGCCCAGAAGGCATCGGTATCGGGCTGCAGGCCGGGCTTTTCGGCCACCCGCAGGAAGGCGCCCACATCGGGGAAGGACCCCAGGGCAAAGCCGCCCTCGCCCATGGGACGGGCGGCCCAGACGGCGGATTCGTCATACAGGCGCGCCGCGTGGGTGACGGCGGCGGCGTCTTCCAGCGGACGCAGCTCAAGAGCACGCTCGCGGCCGGCCGGGGAAAGGCACAGGCCGGCGAGGTGCTCCGTGATCTGCGGGAATTCGAGCGCGTGGAGAGTGCGGCTGTGGATCATGGATGCTCTTAGGCGGTCAGGCGGGCCTTGACGGCGGCGGAAAGGGCCTTGCCGTCCACACGGCCCTTGTGGGTGGCCATGATGGCGGAGATGACCTTGCCCATCTCGCGGGGCGAGGTGGCGCCCACTTCGGCGATGGTGGCATCGATGAGGGCGGTCAGCTCTTCTTCGCTCAGGGGCTTGGGCAGGTAGCTCTGGATGACGGCCAGTTCGGCGGCTTCCTTGTCGGCCAGATCCTGACGGCCGGCGGAGGTGTACTGCTCGATGGAGTCCTGACGCTGCTTGCCTTCCTTGATGATGAGGTCGAGCATCTCGGCATCGTCCAGGGTGCCGCCGGGACGGCACAGGTCCACCAGGCGGTTCTTGACGGCGGTCTTGAGCAGGCGCAGGACGGTCAGACGCACGGCGTCCTTGGCCTTGTAGGCCTGGACGTAATCTTTTTCGATAGTTTCAAACAGGCTCATGGCGTTGGGATGGGTAGGGGGTGAAAAGAGGAACTGCGGAAGACCACGAGGGCCTTCCGCAGTTCAAAGGTGACGTGCAAGGCCTGAGAACTAGGCCATGTTCATCTTTCTGATTTTCTTCATCAGGCGCTTACGGGCAGCAGCCTTCTTCTTCTTGCGCATCACGCTGGGCTTTTCGTAGTGCTGGCGCTTTTTCATTTCGGACAGCACACCGGCCTTTTCCACCTGCTTCTTGAAGCGGCGCAGCGCGATATCGAAGTTGTAATCGTCTTCGTTCAGAAACACTCCGGGCACGAATATCACCCCCTCCTGCGAGAGCTCCGGCCAGGCCGGGCAATGACGCGGGCGTCATTCGACCTTGTTTGCAAGGTCAAGGACAGTCTTGTAGTCCTGATGCCCAAAAAAGGCAAGCATTTTTTTACAGGACACATGAAGGAGAGGGCAGCGGGCGCGGGCCCCTGCCGAAAGGTGCCGAAAGGACGGAAAGGCTACTCGGCGTCGGAGTCGTCTTCTTCGCAGGCGTCAAAAACGCTTTCCTGCATGTCCAGCAGCAGCTCCACATAGCGGCGCAGGTTGCTGCGGAAGAGTTCCGGCGTGGCCAGGCCTTCCACACAGAAGCGGATCTCGAAGCATTCGTCTTCGATCTCGCCGATGTAGGCCTTGGCGATCCGGTATTCGCGGGAGGCTTCGGAAGCGGCGCTGTAGAAGAGCTCCAGCTGATCCATGTCGTCCACTTCGAAGGCGCAGACCAGAGAGAAGAAGTCCTTGTCTTCCTCGTCGAGGATGAGGGAAAGGGAGATCTCGCCCGCGAGGAAGGAGATGTCGCCGTCTTCGTCGATCTCAGGCTGGAAGCCTTCTTCAGCCAGGGCATCGAAACAGAATTTCTTGTCCATTGGGGGTGATCCTTTTCCCGGCGTGGCCGGGGTCGGGGCTTGGCGGTCCTGGGGACCATGAGGAGGCGGCGGAGAAAAGATAAAACAGGCGGGGCCTGTTTTATCTTTTCCGGAAAATGGGGGTCGGCTAGTCGAGGGCGTCCTTGAGCATCTTGCCGGGACGGAATTTCACCATCTTGCAGGCGGGGATGGTCAGGGTCTCGCCGGTACGGGGGTTGCGGCCCTGGCGTTCCTTGCGGGTCTCCACCACGAAGGTGCCGAAACCGGTCAGGGTCAGCTTGTCGTCCTTGGCCAGGGATTCTTCCACAGAAGCCAGGAAGGCATTGAGCGCGCGTTCGGCAGCGGCTTTGGTCAGATTGGCCTTGGCGGCAATCTTTTCAACCAGGTCAGCCTTGGTCATTGGGATATCCTCCTCATCTCGTCAGTGATACGCCATGTCCGCCGCGGGGCGGATCCCCTCTGGCGTGTTGTTTTTGTAAAACTACCTGTCAGGCAATCAGTTTTTCAAGGGGTTGTCAAGCAAGGAAGCCCCGAAACGGCTGATATGCTGAAAGTCCGCCACAGTGAGCTGTTCCGGCCGCAGGGTGGGCGTGATGCCGGCCTGCTCGATGGCCGCGGACAGCCACGGGGCCAGCGGGCAGCGGCGGGCGATGCTGCCCAGCTGCTTGCGGCGCTGCTGGAAACAGACCTTGATGACCAGGGCCAGCAGATCCGGGCGCTCCGGGCGCTGGTCCAGGGGCAGGGGCTCGAAGGAGAGCACGGCGGAATCCACCTTGGGCGGCGGGCTGAAGGCGCCGGGGCCCACGATGAACTCCATGCGCGGCCGGGCAAAACTCTGCACCCAGACCGACAGGGCCCCGTAATGGCCGTTGCCCGGCCCGGCGGCCAGGCGCTGGCCCACTTCCTTCTGGACCATGAAGGCCGCCCGCACCAGGCCCGTGGCGCGGGAGAACAGGTCCCACATCATGGGCGAGGCCACGTTGTAGGGCAGGTTGCCGATGATCTTCCACGGATTGTCGGGCGTGATGCGGCTCCAGTCGAAGCGCAGGGCGTCCGTCAGCACGGCCTGGGTACGCGCCGCGCCCAGGCGCTGGCGCTCGGCGGCCCAGTGGCTGTCCTTTTCCAGCAGCACCAGCCGGGCATGGGGCTGGGCCTCGATGGCGCGGGTCAGGGCGCCGGGGCCGGGACCGATCTCGATGACGTTGTCCGTGTCCTTGGGCAGCAGCAGGGAGGCGATGCGGTTGCAGATGCTCTCATGCCGCAAGAAGTGCTGGCCCAGACTTTTTTTGGCCTTGGGTTGGGTGCTTTCGTTCATCAGGGCAGGTCGAAGCGGTCAAAGGTGAGTACGAGCCCGGCCCGGCCCTGGGTGGCCGAGCGCAGGGAGGTCGAAAAACCGAACAGTTTGCGCAGGGGCGCCAGCCCGCGCACATGCTTGAGCCCGGAGCGGTCCTCCAGGTCTTCCACACGTCCGCCGGCCGTGCCGAACAGGCTGATGGCCGCGCCCAGGAATTCGTCGGGCACGCTGATCTCCACCTTCATGAGCGGTTCCAGCGCCACGGGCGATGCCGCGGCCAGGGCCTCGCGCAGGGCCATGCCCGCGGCCATGTGGCAGCCGGGCACGGTGGTCTGGCCCTCGCGCCGTTCCACGGCGGTCAGGGTCACTTCCACGTCCTCCACGGGATAGCCGGTCAGGGCACCGCTCTGCAAGGCATCGCGCACGCCTTCCAGGGCGGCGTCCAGCAGGGGCTTGGGCAGCAGCTTGCGCGCTTCGGCCTCGTCGGCGGGCAAAAAGTCGCCCACCAATACGCGGTTGCCCGTGCCGCGCGGCAGGGGACGCACATGCAGTTCCACATGGCCGAAGTGGTGCTCCTTGCCCAGCTCGCGGTCGAATTCGCCCTGGCCGTCGGCCTCCTTGCGTACGGTCTCGCGCAGGATGACCTGCGGATGTCCGGCCCGGGGCGAGATGCCGTATTCGCGGGACATGCGTTCCAGCAGCACGTCCAGATGCAGTTCGCCCATGCCGGAGACCATGCGGCAGGCCGTTTCCTCGTCCATGCGCACTTCCAGCGTGGGGTCTTCGGCGGCGTAGCGTTCCAGGGCCTCGTCCAGCACCTTGCCTTCGTCGGCATTGCGCGGCTCCAGGGCCAGGGTGATGACCGGCGCGTAGGAGTCGATGGCTTCCAGGGCCAGCAGGCGGCTCTTGTGGCAATAGGTCTCGCCGGTGTGCGCGCCGCGCAGGCCCACGAGGGTCACGATCTCGCCGGTGGAGGCGCTTTCCAGCTGCTCGCGGCGGTCGGCATGCATGCGGTAGATGCGGCTGATGCGGTCCTCGGTCTTGCCGGCGGTATTGGTCAGGGCGTCGCCCTCGTGCAGGCTGCCTGCGTAGACGCGGGCAAAAGCCAGCTTGCGGCCGTTCTCCATAAGCACCTTGAAGATCAGCACCACGGCGGGCGCGGCGGCATCGGGAGGCACGGGCACCTCGTTGCCCTCGCTGTCGCGGCCTACGGGCGCGGGCACGTCCAGCGGCGAAGGCAGCAGGTCGCAGACGGCATCCAGCACGGGCTGTACGCCGCTGTTGCGCAGGGCGGAGCCGCAGAACACCGGGGTCACGGCCCGGCTCAGGGTGGCCCGGCGCAGGGCGGCACGCACGTCGTCCAGGCTGTATTCCCCGCCCAGATACAGGTCGAGGAAGGGCTCGTCGGCCTCGGCCAGATGCTCCAGCAGGCTTTCCCGCCAGGGCTCGGCCACAGCGGCTTCCGCATCGCTCCAGGGGCGGCGGGTCACGGTGCGGCCCTGGTCGGCCTGGTCGAAGTCCAGATGCTCGCGGGCCAGCAGGTCCAGCACGCCGTCGAAAGCCTCGCCCTCTCCTTTGGGGATGGTCAGGGGCAGGGGATTGGCGCCCAGACGTTTTTTCATGTCTTCCAGCACATTGGCGAAATCAGCGCCCATCCGGTCCATCTTGTTGATGAAGGCGATCTTGGGCACGCCAAAACTCTCCGACTGCCGCCAGACCGTCTCGGACTGCGGCTCCACACCGGCCACGCCGCAGAACACGCCCACCGCACCGTCCAGCACGCGCAGGGAGCGCTCTACCTCGATGGTGAAGTCCACATGGCCGGGTGTGTCGATGAGGTTGATGGTGTGCTCGTTCCACTGGCAGGTGGTGCAGGCCGACATGATGGTGATGCCGCGCTCCTGCTCCTCGGGCATGTAGTCCATGGTGGCGGTGCCGTCATGGACTTCCCCCAGGCGGTGGATCTTGCGGCTGTAGTAGAGCATGCGCTCCGAGAGCGTGGTCTTGCCCGCGTCGATGTGGGCGATGATGCCGATATTGCGGATGTTTTTCATGGCAGTCTCGTCAACGTATGGGCCGGGAAGTCCCGGCAGGATGGCGAAAGTATGCGCTTTCCCGCCGTTGCGCGCAAGCGGCGGGGCTGGTGGCGGCGGTGGCGCCGCGGTCATCGTCTGTCCTGCCCGGGTGGTTTACAGCAGGCTGAAGGCCCGGCGACGGCAGCGGAAAAAGTCCGGCGTCAGGCCCGGGTGCAGCCAGAAGGCTTCGCAGCCGGGCGTGAGCAGCAGCTCCACCGGCCCCCCTTCGTCCTCCATGGCCAGGCGGGCGGCCTCGTCTTCCTCCAGCACGGCGGCGGGCAGGCAGGGGCCGGGCAAAGGTCCGCCGTCCAGTACGGCCCGGGCGGCCTCGCCATGCAGGGCCTGTGCCGTGCAGTCCGGGCCGTGGGCGAAGGCCAGCAGCTCTGCATCCGCGGCAGTGTCCTGCGGCAGCAGGAACAGGGGCAGGGCATCTTCGCGCCAGATGCGTCCCGGCAGGTCGCCGCGTTCCGGCAGGGCGTCCCCGTCCAGACCGTGCAGCAGGACCACGCGGCACTGGGGCAGTTCGCGCGTCAGACGCGTGAAATCGGCAGCCGGAAGGGCAAAGGCATCTTCCACACCGGCCAGCTCCAGGGTCACCAGCACTTCGGGCGTGGGCTCACCGCCAAGACAGAACGCCCCTGTCAGCGGGACACCGGCCAGGATGGCGGGCATGAGGGCCGCCGCCAGACGGGCGGGCGAACGCAGCGAGGCCGGGAAGGCCACCAGGGCAAAGGGCGCCGGGCCGTCCGTAGCCGTCCGGCGGAATCCCCGGCGGGGGAAGCGCTCGTCCCGGCAGGTCCGGATGTCCATCTCTCCGGCGTGGGCCTGATGCAGGGCCAGCGCGGTCTTGATGGCGGCACGCAGATGTGCGGGCGTGTCCTCGTAAGCTGCGGCGCGCGGTTCGTCAGGTACCCGGAAGGCTTCCAGCCACTGGGGCCAGGCCGGGCCGCTGTCCTCTTCCGCGAAGATGTCCTCACAACCGGTGGGCATGCAGATGCTGTCCATGAGGGCTCCTACAGGCTGTCACAGGCCAGGGCGTACAGGCGGGCCTCCATGAGGCGGCGGGCCGCCAGCCGTTCCGGCCAGAAGGCCGCGGCACGACGCAAGGCGGTATCCGAAGCCCGGTCGGCAGGCGCAAGGCCGTGCCAGGAGAGCACGGCGGCGTCCTCGGCGGCCAGGGCCAGCAGCTCGTCCGTCAGGGGCCAGCCGCTGGTCAGGGGCGCGGCGGCGCACTGTTCCGGACCGTGGCCCATGTACACGGCATGGGCGTTCTCCAGCACCAGTTCGGGGTCGCGGCTCAAAAAGATCTTGGCGCCCGCACGCAGGGCCATGTCCAGCAGAGAGTGATCGGGTTCGCCCCATTCGGGCAGGGCCATGAACAGTTCGAAGGGCGCGTAGATGGCGGCCGTGATCAGATCGCAGGCCAGGCCGCACTGGGCACCGCCCAGCCAGGAGATGCGCAGGCTCTCCCAGTCCCCGTGCCGGGCGGCCAGCAGGGCAAGGTCGGCCAGGGCCTGGCCCGGCGCGCCCTTGTCGTTGCCCGCATTGACCACCGCTCCCGGCAGACCGGCGGCCAGACAGTCCAGAGCGCCGCCCTTGAGGCCGGCGGTCAGGCAGAGCCCGGCATGGGCGTAAAGCGGGGCCTGAAGGTCACAGGAGGCCATGTCCTGGGCCCAGAGCGCGGGCGGCAGCATGTCCACGTCCATGCCCAGCTGACGGGCTGCGGCCGTGGCGGCCAGCACGTCCTGCGTGTCGGCGCCGTCAGCGGCCAGCAGCAGGGCCGTCTTGCCGGTCAGGGGGGCGGGCTGGCCCTCCATCTGCATCAGTTGCCAGAAGGTGGACTGTCCCAGGTCACGGATACGCAAGATCTGCCGGGCCATGATAACTCCTTGTGCTGTACTTGAAGGCGGCGAAAGGGTGGGACGAGGGGGAAGAGGGAAACCTTTTGGAAAAGGTTTCCCTCTTCCCCCTCGAGCTCCCCCATCACCCTTGCCAAAACTTTTTATTCAGGTCCATGCGACTGTATCGCAGCGCCCCGGGCAGCCATCCCGCTCCGGTCCCCCGGTGCCGTGGAGGGGCTGCACGGTGGAAGGGCGTGCGGCCCTGCCGTGTCCCATATCCGTGTCGGCGTGTGCATCGTGTTCCGGTCAGGCAGCGCAAAGCGCTTTCCGGAAGGCTGCGGGCAACAGACTCGGAGCGGGCACAGGGCGGCGGAAGCGGGACAAGGGCTCGGGCCAGTCTTTTCGGCTTCCTAGGCATGACGGGCAGCCGCCCGGCACAGCGAACAGTCTGGACAAATCCTGCGCTATGGTCTGCCACAAATCAAGGAAATTTCTTTTTTTCTGGGCAGGGGCCTGTGGGCGGCGCCGGCATCCTTCATGGGCGAAGGGCGGTACGGCGCATTTCCGCACAGCGGCAAGAACCCGATAGGCTGTTTTAGAGAGCGGAGAAAAAAGGTCGTGGAGAGGGGAGAAGTCGGGCTGTCAAGGTGGGACGGCACTGGTATACGTAGACAGGCAGGGATGCCGCACCGGGCCGTGGCGCAAAAGGCTTCTGTCTTGCCTGACCTGCACCGGAAGGCATCATGCCGGAAGAGGGAACATCCGGCCGTGTGTGCAGTACCAACGCTTCACACGGCATGTTCCGGGCCGACGGATCACTGCATGCTTGCAACAATTCAGGACCGTGCCGTCGTTTGCAGAAAAATTTGTCCTGATAAAGCG
>NZ_JBNPNC010000012.1:0-59701 GCF_050314315.1 Desulfovibrio sp. SGI.102
CTCTAAAGATGTAGGTGTGTCATGAGCGCTGAAAACATCCTTGAAGCCTTGACGGACAATATCGTCGTCGACAAAAGCAAGTGCATTTTTTGTGGCCACTGCGCTGAAAAATGCGTGCTGGACAATATCCGCATCAACCGGGCTCCCTGTTCCGGGGCCTGTTCTCTGAGGCTCAATGTCCAGGGGTACGTGCAGCTCATCGCCAGGGGCCAGGAAGACCGGGCCCGCCAGCTGATCGCTGATGTGCTGCCTTTTGCCCCCGTCATCTGCAGGATCTGCGACCATCCCTGCGAGCATGCCTGCAACCGCCGGGACGTGGACGGGCAGGCGGTCAGCATCAACGGGCTCAAGCGCTATCTTTTTGCCGGTATGCCGGATGGGGAACTGTGTCCGGCTGCCGCGACAGGCAAAAAGGTGGCCATCGTCGGTGCCGGGCCTGCCGGCATGCTGGCCGCATATGACCTGCGCCGGGCCGGGCATGACGTCGCCGTCTATGATGCCGCCCCGAAGGCCGGCGGTCTGCTGCGCAGCGTCCTGCCGCTCTGGAAGCTCCCTGACAGCGTGCTGGACGGCCAGATCGCCATGCTTGAAAAAGGCGGTGTGACCTTCCATCTGGGGCAGCGCATCGACAAGGCGGGCCTGGAGGCCCTGCAGGCTGCGCATGATGCGGTCATCCTGGCCCTGGGTGCCGGGGAGGGGCGCGCTTCGGGCATCAGCGGCGAACAACTGCCGGGGACCTTGCAGGCTCTGGATTTCCTGACCCGCGTCCGGTCCGGGCAGGGCAGGGAACTTTCCGGCAACGTCGTGATCGTGGGCGGCGGCTATGTCGCGCTGGATTGCGCCCAGGCGGCGGTCCGCTGCGGTGCGGAAAAGGTCCTGGTCGTCTATCGCCGTACGGTGGACGACTTCAAGGCCGACCGCGAAGACCTGGAAAAGGCCAGGGCCCTGGGCGTGCGCTTTGCCTTTACCTGGGCCCCGGAACGCATCACTGACGCAGGCGGGCTGACACTGTACTGCCGTCACGATATGGCAAAATTGCCCGGCCAGTGCGTGGACTATCCCGATTTCGATCCTGATGAGGAACGGGCCTTCCCGGCGGATACCATCATCTGGGCCATCGGCCAGCAGCCGGACAGACAGCTCGCATCCCTTGCGGAAGGCGTCAGCGTCGATCCCGTCACCCTGCAGGCAGGCGAAAAGCCCCTCTTCGTTGCCGGGGACATGGTGGGCGGGGCTTCTTCCGCCATTCGGGCCATGGCATCGGGGCGGCAGGCGGCCACATCTGTCCTGCGCCTGCTGGAAGGCAGCGACCTCTACTATGAACGCAGCTATCCCGGTCCCTTCATTGATGATTATGTTCTGGACATCGCGGAGCCCTGCCGTCATGAACGGCAGCAGGGCAGTGGTCATGTGTGCACGGGCAAGGGCGATTTTGCGGAGACGACGGACGTCTTCACCGCGGAACAGGCCCGTACCGAGGCCTCGCGCTGCCTTTCCTGCGGCGGCCCGACCGGCCATTACCGCAACTGCTGGTTCTGTCTGCCGTGCGAGGTGGAGTGCCCTGAACAGGCATTGTATGTGAATATTCCCTATCTGCTTCGTTAAGCCCCTAAAGAGCGGGGACATTGTGTTCCGGCCTGCATTATACAGGAGACAGGTATGAAAAAGATTCTTGGTCTGATTCTGGCAGTTGGACTTATGCTGGGTGCCTTGCCCGCGCGGGCGGAGTACCCTGACAAGGCCATTACCTGTATCGTTCCGTTTGCTCCGGGCGGAGCCGCCGACATCACTGTGCGGATGGTGGCGGACTATTTGTCCAAAGAGATCGGCCAGCCTCTGGTCATCGTCAACAAAGGCGGGGGGAGCGGCATCCCGGGCCTGAATTTTGGCCTCAAGGCACGTCCCGACGGGTATACGGTACTGGGAGGTTCCATAGGCAATGCGTTCGTCGCTACGTATTTTCTGGGCGCGCCCGCCTATGACATGGACAAGATCGCCTTCGTGGGGGCGTACATGCCCCACGACCGCCTGCTGCTCACACGGCCCGACAAGCCCTACAAGACTTGGCAGGAGCTGGTGGAATACGCCCGGACCCATCCCGGTGAAGTAGCCATCGGGCACGGTGCCAGCCAGGAAGGCCTGGAAGTGGTCAAGGCTGCCGGCATCAAGGAAGGCGTCTCGTTCAACCAGGTGATGTACAAGAGCGGCGGCCCGGCCACGGCGGATCTGCTGGGCGATCACATCGACGTGTGTGACCTCGGTACGGGCACGGCCGGCTTCCAGGCCGCCCGCAAGGGGGACCTGATCATCATCGCCAACCTGGGCACGGCTGAAGTCCCCTTCTTCCCCGATGTGCCCAAGCTGCGTGATATGGGCGCCCCCTTTGCCACGTCGCTGATGTACGGCTTTGCTTTCCCCAACGGGACGCCGGAAGCCATCCGGCTCAAGTGGGAACAGGCCTTGGCCAAGGTCATGCAGAACAAGGAGCTCCTGGACAAGATGCACGCCGCAGGCTTTACCCCTGCTTTCCTCAACGGCAAGGAATACCGGGAATTTTCCCGTAACTCCACCATCGCCGTGCAGGAGATGCTGAAGTACAACAAGCAGGGGAGCAAGAAGTAGAGCAGCCAACCGTCCCGGAGGCCCCGCCTCCGGGACAAGATGGAGGAAGCGATGTCTGTCGACCGCCTTATCGGGGGCCTGTTCCTGTTTGCCTGCCTCCTGCTGTGGTTCTGGATTATCCCGCAGCAGGTCGTTGGAGAAGAACAGGCGTTTTATCCCAGATTGACAGTGATCCTTGTGGCCATCCCTGCGGCCCTGATGTTCCTGCGGAACAAGGGGCGGCGGATCACCCTGGCCTTTTTCCGGGAAGGTTCCGACATCTCGAAGGACCTTGCCGTCAAGATCCTGGTACTTGTCCTGAGTTATATCGTTTTTTTGCTTTGTGTTGAAAAGATCGGTTTCTTTGTTTCGAGTGCGGTCTTTTGTCCTTTGTACATGCTGTTCTTTGCAGAAAGGAACTTCTGGAGGATATCTCTGACGACATGCGGGCTGCTTGGCGGGATCTACATCATCGTGGTCCAGCTGCTCAAGTATCCCCTGCCGGCCGGCCTTCTTTTTTAGCTGATCGTTTTCCCGGAGCGGAATATGCTTGAGAATCTCATGGGTGCCCTGGATCTTGTCCTTTGCTGGGAGAATTTTTTCTGGGCATTTGTCGGTGTTTTTTGCGGGGCCATCATGGGGGCCATCCCCGGTCTGACGGATACCATGGCCATCGTGCTCCTGCTCCCGTTCACGTATTACCTGGGGCCCATCCCCGGCATCGCCATGCTCATGGGCCTTTCCAAGGGCGGCAACTTTGGCGGTTCCCTTCCCGCCATTTTGTTCAACATCCCGGGGACGCCCCAGGCCATGTGCACCACCTTCGACGGTCATCCGCTGGCCATGCAGGGCAAGAGCGGCAAGGCCATGCAGACGGCGCTGTTTTCTTCGGTCACGGCCGATGCCCTGTCGGACCTGGGCTGATCTTCCTTGCTGCTCCGGTAGCTGCTGTCGCCCTGCATATCGGTCCGCCGGAATACAGCATGGTGGTGCTGTTCTCTCTTGTCGTCATCTCCGTGGCTGCCACGGTCGACCCCTTGCAGGGGCTGCTGTCCACCGCCCTGGGGCTGCTGCTGGCCACTGTCGGCACTGACCCGGAATACGGTACCCTGCGTTTCACCTTCGGCATCATCGAACTTTCTGACGGCATCAGCCTCATGCCCATGGTCATCGGCCTGCTGGCCTTTTCCGAAGTGCTGCTGCAGGCGGAAAATTACTTCCGGCAGCGGCTCAACGGGAAGGGGGCGATGCAGCAGGTGCCCGTCAGCTCCGATCCTGACGACAACCGCATGACGGGCAAGGAATTCAAGATGTGCCTGCCCACGATCGGACGTTCGACCGTGATCGGCTCCATCGTCGGCATCGTGCCCGGTATCGGGACCACTGTCGGGGCGTATCTGAGCTATCTGTGGGCCCGGCGCAAGTCGAAGACGCCCGAAAAGTTCGGCAAGGGGGCCCTGGAAGGCATCGCGGCCTCGGAAGCGGGGAACAATGCCGTCAACGGGCCCAACCTCGTGCCCCTCGTGACTCTCGGCATCCCCGGCAACCTGGCTGCGGCCCTGATCCTGGGGGGCTTCATGATCAAGGGGCTCGTTCCCGCCCGCTGCTCTATGCCCTGTTCGCGGTGCTGTTCATCTCCAATATCTTCACCCTGTTCGTGGGGTCGTTCTTCATCCGCTATGCGCGCAGGCTGACCAACATCCCGCGTTCCGCCCTGTATGCCTGCATCCTGGTTTTCAGCATCCTGGGGTCCTATGTGTATAACGGCAACGTCTTTGACGTTTGGGTCATGTTCTGTTTCGGCATATTCGGCTATGTCCTGATCAAGATGTCCCTGAACCTGCCGACGCTCATCGTGGCCTTTTTCCTTGGCGAACTGCTTGAGGAGAAGGTCCGCCAGACCCTGCTGATATCCAATGGAGACTGGACGGTGTTCTTCACACGTCCTCTGGCCTTGCTGTTCATCGTTTTGACAGTCGTCGTCACCTATCTGTACATCGCCAAGATCAAAAAGGCGGCAAGCAGGGTCGTTGAGTAAGAAAGAGCGGCCGGCGGTCCTCGTGACACTGCCGGCCGTTTTTTTGTCTGCAGAAATCGGAGGGCCGTCGCCGCAATGGAAGGCCATGTTTTGGGGGACCGGGGCTTGACCGGGCTCGGTGAAATGCGCCACAATCACTGCTGCAATTTCTTGCAAAGTTACAGTATATCAATTTGTTGAGTATGCATCAGCGCAACAGGAGGGCTGCATGAAACGTCTGACCGTCATCGGTGGTGGCCCCGGCGGCTATACGGCGGCTTTTGCCGCTGCCCGCGCGGGCATGGAAGTCACGCTGGTGGAGGCTGCCCATCTGGGCGGGACCTGCCTCAATTCCGGCTGCATCCCCACCAAGACCCTCAAGGCTTCGGCCGAAGCTCTGGAGACAGCCCTGCGCCTGGCCGAGTTCGGCATCACCTGCGAAGGGACGCCCCGTGTGGATCCGGCCGCCGTGCTGACCCGTAAGGAAAAGGTCGTCGGCATCCTGCGCGGTGGTCTGGAAAAAGCCTGCGCCCGTCTCAAAGTACGTCTGTGCACCGGTCACGGCAGGGTGCTGGATGCCCGTCATGTGGAAGTGACCATGGCCGACGGCAGCGTGGAGGTGGTGGAGAACGACGCCCTCATCCTGGCGACCGGCTCCCGGGTGGCGGAGCTGCCCGGTCTGGCTTTTGACCACACCCACATCCTGAGCAGCGATGATGCCCTGCAGCTGGACCGTGTGCCGCAGCGCCTGATCATCGTGGGCGGTGGTGTCATCGGCTGCGAGATGGCGTTCATCTACCGTGCCTTCGGCGCGCAGGTGACCGTGGTGGAAGGACAGGACCGTCTGCTGCCCATGCCGTCCATGGATGCCGATGTCAGCACGTTGCTGCAGCGCGAGATGAAGAAGCGTCGCATCGCCTGCGAGCTGGGTCGTACCCTCAAGGACGTGCGGGTGGAGGATGGCGTTGTCCGTGCCACGCTGACGGCCTCTCCCTTCGTGGACAAGCCCACGCCCGCCCAGCAGAAGGAAGTGCCTGTGGAAGCCGACATGGTGCTGGTGACCGTGGGCCGTTGCCCGGCCACGGAAGGCCTGGGGCTGGCCGAAGCCGGTATCGGGACCGACCGCCGCGGCTGGGTCGTGGTGGATGATGCCCTGAAGACCTCCCTGCCCGAAGTGTACGCCATCGGTGATTTGCTGGGCCCCTCCCGTGTGATGCTGGCCCATGTGGCGGCCATGGAAGGCCTGTGCGTGGTGGAGAGCCTGTGCGGCAAGCCGCGCGCCATGCGCTATGATGCCGTGCCCTCCGGCGTGTTCACCTCGCCCGAAGTGGGCAGCGTGGGTCTGAGCGAACAGCAGGCCCGTGAGCAGGGGCTGGACGTGCGTTGCGTCACCTTCCAGATGCGCGAGCTGGGCAAGGCCCAGGCCATGGGCGAACTGCCGGGCTTCTTCAAGCTGGTGGCCGCTGCGGATGGCGGCCGTCTGCTGGGGGCGCACATCGTGGGCGCCCATGCCTCCGATCTGGTGGCGGAAGCCGCTCTGGGCGTGGCCAACGGCCTGACCCTGGAACAGGTGGCCCATACCATCCATGCCCATCCCACGCTGGCCGAAGGCCTGTACGAGGCCGCGCTGCTGGCGCAGGAGGCATAGGAGGCCCCATGCACTGGTTGTTGCTCCTGCTGGCCATCGGCTCGGAGATCGTGGCCACCTCGGCATTGAAGGAAACGCAGGGATTCACCCGTTTGTTGCCGTCGCTGCTCTGTATCGGCGGCTATGCCCTGGCGTTCTACCTGCTCTCGGTGGTGGTTAAATATGTACCCGTGGGCATAGCCTATGCCTTGTGGTCAGGCATAGGTGTAGTCATCGTTTCCCTGGTGGGCTGGTTCTTCTTCCACCAAAAACTGGACCTGCCGGCCATGATCGGGCTGGGCCTCATTGTTGCCGGAGTGGCGGTCATGCATCTTTTTTCCAAAAGCATGGAATTGTGACGAAGAGGGCGGCAGGAGACATCCTGCCGCAGGGATACCGGCCCTCGTCAAGCTGGCCGGCATCCGTCAGCTGTTCCGGGCACATGTGAAGGAGGAGCTGCTCCGCAAAAGACTTCCTCTTAGGCAGGCAGCAGGCCTGCCTTCCGCAGCCAGGATTCTACCTGCTGGCGGGCACCATCCACCCGGCTGCCGCGTATGGCCAGCCCCTCGCCTGTCTTCGCGGAAGGGCAGAGGCGGCGCAGGTCGGCAGGAGCGCTGCCGAGGCCGGAGCCTTCGTGCGTGATGAAGGGGATGAGCGTTTTTCCGTCCAGGGCAGCCGTGGACAGGAAGGTGCGCACCGGTCCGGCAAAGGTGCCCCACCAGCTGGGCGATCCCACGAGGATGACGTCATAGCGGCTGACCATATCCAGCGGATTTTTCAGCGGCGGCAGGAAGCCCTGCTGCATTTCCTTTTTTGCCTGGCTGACGACCGTGTCATAGTCGCGGGGATAGGGCGTGACGGGCTCCAGATCCAGCAGGTCACAGCCGGTCAGGGCCTGGATGTGCCGGGCGATGGTGCGAGTATTGCCCGTATGGGAATAAAAGACGACGAGCATGCGTTGTGCCTCCTGCGTTTGAGGGGCAGCGTGGCCCGTGCCCGGAAGGAACAGGCCGCCTGCGAGGGATGCGAGGGCCATCAGGATCTGACGGCGTCCGTTGTTGTACTTTTCCATGCTGTTCTCCTTTATGCTCAGCGGCCGGCGTACTGGCTGTCGGTAACAGGCTCCAGCCATTCCACGACCTTGCCGGGCTCTGTTTCTTCACAGATGGAGATATGCGTCATGGCACTGCCGGGAGCGGCGCCGTGCCAGTGCTTGACCTTGGCGGGGCAGATGACCACGTCCCCGGCCCTGATCTCCTGGATGGGCTTGCCCCATTCCTGGGTCAGGCCGACCCCGGCGGTGACGATGAGCACCTGTCCCACAGGATGGATATGCCAGTGGGAGCGGGAGCCGGGTTCAAAAGTGACGCTGCCGCCGCTGGAGCGCATGGCGTTGTTGGCGGCGTACAGGGGATCGATGCGCACGGTCCCGGTGAAAAAGCGGGGAGAGCCCTTGATGGGCGTCTGCTGCCCGCAGCGAATGATCTCCTGGCCGGGCTCCCGGGCGGAGACGCTGGAGGGGGCGGTGGTGCAGACAGCGGCAAGCAGGCCGCCGCAAAGGGCGAGCAAGGAAACGAAACGTCGCATGACATGACCTCCTGTCAGGACAGGGAAACAAGATCGTAGCGGGCATGGCCCATGCCCAGGGTCTCCATATATTCCAGCTGGCGCAGGCCGCTGCGGCTTTCGATGCGTTCCACAAGATCGTGGCGCTGCTGTTCGGGCAGGGCGTAGACCATGTCCACCGAAGCCTGATCCACGGCCAGAAGGTCGGTGGATGCCAAGATGCCGATATCCGGGGCGGTCGGTTCGGCGGCGCTGGCCCCCGCGCAGTCACAGTCCACGGACATGCGGCGCAGGACATTGATGTACGCCATATGCCCCTTGAAATGGGTGGTGATGGCCTTGCCGCCCTCCACCATACGCTCCATGAACAGCGGCCCTCCCGCCCACAGGTTGGTACCGTCGCTGTGCAGCTGCGCCTTGCCTGTCTTGCCGGAGGCGCAGCCAATGGCGATATTCTTGAGCGAACCGCCAAAACCGCCCATCACGTGGCCCTTGAAGTGGGTCAGCACCAGCATGGAATCATAGTTGAGCAGGTTCTTGCCCACGGCCACTTCCCTAAGGTGCCGCCCGCCGGGGATGGGCAGGGAGACTTCGCCGTCGGCATCCATGATGTCCACCGGGCAGAAGGTCCAGCCGTTGGTCCGCAGGGTCTCGCGGTGGCCTTCCGTGGTCTGGCGGGGGCTGGGGTAGAGGACGTTACACTCCACGATGCTGCTCTTCGGGATGCGGGCTTGCAGGGCCCGCACCATGTCGCGCGGCAGGATGTTGGGGCCGTGGGGCTCACCGGTATGGAGCTTGATGGCGATGCGCCCCTGCAACGGGGCACAGACCTTTTCGTAGATGCGCAGCAGGCTCTCCGTGGTGATCTCGGGCGTGAAGTACACGGTGGCCTTATCCTCTGCGGGTCGGGCTTGCAGCGGCAGGCTGTGGACAGCCAGGGAGCCCAGGGCAAGGCTGCCCGCCTTGATGAACTGTCTCCGGTTCACGGACATGGCATTTCCTCCGTAGTTGGGTAGGGGCATCAGCGCGAGGCGAGCACCTTTCGGGCCACGGTGCGGGCCGCATCCGCCTCCTGCCTGCCGACACGGGCAGCCAGCAGGTCAAGGAAGCCCTCCAGCTCTTCCGGGCTCAGGCCGCAGTTCATGGCCCCTCCCATGTGGAATTGCAGCTGGCCTCCCAGCCCGGGCAGGCTGGCCAGAGCGGCGATGGTGCACAGTTCGCGCGCTTTGCGGTCGAGCACGTCACGGGCGAAGATGTCCGCAAAAAGATGTTCCTTCAAAAAAGTATCGATGACCGGGGCAAAAGCCAGGACGCCGGACGGGGGCTGGATTTCTTTTTGTCCGGCTAGGTCGGCCCGGACACGGGCGCCGTACGCATCCCGGTCCAGGGTGGAGGGCAGGGGAGAGGCGGCTTTTCCTTCCGCATCCGTGATGCCACGGGCACGGCGCTGCTCCAGGACTTCCATGAAGACCTGCAGCCCGTTCAGACTGCGGGGAAAGCCGACGTAGGCATACAGATGGGTCAGGACTTCCTTGATTTCATTGATGGTCAATCCGGCGTCCAGCGCCTGGCCCAGGGTAGGGCGCAGGCGTTCCAGATCACCATTGGCGGTGTAGGCGGCCACGAGCACCATGCTCTGCTGCCGCCCGTCCAGGCCTTTGGCAGGGCTGTTTCCCGCCTGAAGCAGCGGGAACAGGAACATCAGGATGACCAGAAGGGGAAGAAGGGATCTGCGTCGCATGGCAAGCTCCTTGAGGAAGATCATGGAACGAACCTAGCGCGGCCGCAGTGAGGGGGAAATATCAAATCGACGCTAAAAATTGTCCAATCGTCGCAAGGATGATTGAAAGGCAAAGAAGGAGTCAGGGAGGCATCCGGGTTGCGGCAGGAGCCTGCTGTGCTTTTGTCCGTGCTGCCGGGAGGCATAAAAAAAGGGACGGCTGTCGCCGTCCCTCGTGAAGATCGCAGACCTGTTGCCGCTACTAGACGTTGAACAGGAAGTGCATGACGTCGCCGTCCTGCACCACGTATTCCTTGCCTTCCACGCGCAGCACGCCGTCGGAGCGGCAGGCGGCTTCACTTTCGTGGCTCATGTAGTCGGCGTAGGAGATGACTTCGGCGCGGATGAAGCCGCGTTCGAAGTCGGTGTGGATGACACCGGCAGCCTGGGGAGCCTTCCAGCCCTTGTGGATGGTCCAGGCGCGCACTTCGTCGGGGCCGGCGGTGAAGTAGCTGCACAGGCCCAGCGTATCGTAGCCGGTACGGATGATGCGCACCAGGCCGCTTTCCGAGATGCCGTAGGAGGAGAGCATCTCGGCCTGTTCCTCGGCGGAAAGGCCCTGCAGCTCTTCTTCCAGCTTGGCGCAGATGCAGGCGAAACCGGAATGGCGTTCTTCGGCCAGCTGCTGCACGCGGGCCACAAAGTCGTTGCCGTCGGCCACGGCGGCTTCGTCCACGTTGGCGCAGTAGATGACGGGCTTGGCGGTCAGCAGGCCCAGTTCACGCCAGGACTGGAGGAAGGTCTCGTTGTCGGGCAGTTCGAAGGAGCGGGCGCCGTTACCGGCATTGAGGTGCTCCAGCAGGCCCTGCATGATCTCTGCGGCGGCCTTGGCGTCCTTGCTGCCCTTGGCCATCTTCTGCAGCTTTTCCAGGCGGCGTTCCACGCTCTGCAGGTCGGCCAGCAAAAGTTCGGTCTCGATGGTATCGATGTCGCGCAGGGGATCCACGCTGCCGTCCACATGGGTGATGTTCTCATCCTCGAAGCAGCGCACCACTTCCACGATGGCGGCGCATTCGCGGATGTTGCCCAGGAACTGGTTGCCCAGGCCTTCGCCCTTGCTGGCGCCGCGCACCAGACCGGCGATGTCGATGAAGTCCACGCTGGCGTGGATAGTCTTCTTGGGCGAGACCTTGGCCGAAAGCGCGTCCACGCGCTCGTCGGGCACGGCCACGGTGGCCTTGTTGGGTTCAATGGTACAGAAAGGATAGTTGGCGGCCTGCGCGTTCTGAGCCTTGGTCAGGGCGTTGAACAGGGTGGATTTCCCCACGTTGGGCAGACCCACAATGCCGATGCTGAGGGACATGGCCTCTCCTTGCGGGCTTGGAAGTTCAGGGCCATGCGCCGGTGGCGCAGGCGGGAAAAAGGCGCAGGAGCGCCCGGAACATGTCGTTGGAATGGGGAGTTTATAGGCAAAAGCCGTACGGCTGGCAAGTGCGGCGGCAGCGGAAGGCCGCATGGGCCGCGCTGGAGATGGACAGCCTGCCCCGGCGTGCGGCATGATTCGGTGTCCTGGATGCGGGGAGTGGCGCCGCCATGTTTCCGGCCCCTACAGGACTTGGCTTGCCTGCTGAAATAGCATAAGACACTGGCGGCACTTTTGTTGCAAACCAATTTTTTCGAGGTCTGCCATGCAGGAAAAACGTATCAGCCGGGGCATCAGGCTGGGTAAGCTGGCCATCGGCGGCGGCGCGCCGGTGATGGTGCAGAGCATGACCAATACCGATACCCGTGACGTGGAAGCCACGCTGGCCCAGATCGACCGCCTTGTGCGCCGCGGTTGCGAAGCGGTGCGCGTGGCCGTGCCCGACATGACGGCGGCCAAGGCCTTGCGGGCCCTGCGTGACGGTTCGCCCGTGCCCCTCATCGCGGACATCCATTTCGACTACCGTCTGGCGCTGGCTGCCCTGGAAGCCGGACTGGAGGGCCTGCGCATCAATCCCGGCAACATCGGGCCCCGCGAGCATGTGGATCGCGTGGTGGATGCCGCCAAGGCCAACGGCGGCGTCATCCGGGTGGGCGTCAATTCCGGTTCCGTGGAAAAGCATCTGCTGCAGAAGTACGGCGGCCCCTGCGTTGAGGCCATGGTGGAGAGCGCGCTCAGCCATGTGCGCATGCTGGAGGACCGGGGCTTCTACGATACCAAGATCTCCCTCAAGTCCTCTTCGGTGCTCGATACCATTGCGGCCTACCGCCTGCTGGCAAAGTCCTGCGACTATCCGCTGCACATCGGCGTCACCGAGGCGGGCGGGCTCATGCGCGGCACGGTCAAGTCCGCTGTGGGTCTGGGCATTTTGCTGCACGAGGGCATCGGCGACACCCTGCGCGTCTCGCTCACGGCCGATCCTGCCGAGGAAGTGACCGTGGCCTGGGAGATCCTGCGGGCCCTGGGGCTGCGCCGTCGCGGGCCGGAGATCATCTCCTGTCCCACCTGCGGGCGCACGGAGATAGACCTCTTCGGTCTGGCGCGTGCCGTAGAGGATGCGCTGGCCGAATCCACGGCGGACATCAAGGTCGCGGTCATGGGCTGTGTGGTCAACGGCCCCGGTGAGGCCCGCGAGGCCGATCTGGGCGTGGCCGGCGGCCGCGACAAAGGCATCATTTTCCGCAAGGGGGAAGTCATCCGTTCCGTCAAGGGACAGGACGCCCTGCTCGCGGCTTTTATGGAAGAACTTCAACGACTGCTTAAAGAAAAGGAAACTCACTGATGCGTTTCAGCTCCACCTACATCCCCACGCTCAAGGAATCCCCTTCCGAAGCGGAAGTGGTCAGCCACAAGCTGCTGCTGCGCGCCGGCATGGTCCGCAAGCTCACCTCCGGCGTGTACATCTATCTGCCTCTGGGCCTGAAGGCCCTGGAAAACGTGCAGCGCGTGGTGCGCGAGGAAATGGACGCCGCCGGTTTCTCCGAGCTGCTCATGCCCATGGTCATCCCCGGCGACCTCTGGAAAGAGACCGGCCGCTGGGAGTACTACGGCAAGGAGCTGCTGCGCTTCAAGGACCGCAACGACCGCGATTACTGCCTTGGCCCCACGCATGAGGAAGTCATCACCGACCTGGTGCGCGGCGAAGTGCGCTCCTACCGCCAGCTGCCCGTGCGTCTGTACCAGATCCAGACCAAGTTCCGCGACGAGATCCGTCCCCGCTTCGGCCTGATGCGCGGCCGTGAATTCGTCATGAAGGACGCCTATTCCTTCGATTCCAGCGATGCCGGTGCCGACGAAAGCTACAAGCTGATGTACGACGCCTACTGCCGCATCTTCAAGCGTCTGGGCCTGCGCTTCCGCGCCGTGGAAGCCGACACCGGCTCCATCGGCGGCAATTTCTCGCACGAGTTCATGGTGCTGGCCGATACCGGCGAAGACACCATCGCCGCCTGCACCGAATGCAGCTATGCCGCCAACGTGGAACGCGCCGAAGTGGTCTGGAACGGCACCCCCTGCACCGAGACCTGCGCCTCCTACGAAAAGGTCGCCACGCCTGCGGCCCACACCGTGGAAGAAGTGAGCGCCATGCTCAAGGTGGCTCCTTCGCAGGTGGTCAAGACCATGCTCTTCGTGGTGGACGGCAAGACCGTGGCCGTGCTGGTGCGCGGCGACCGCGAAGTCAACGACATCAAGCTCAAGAACCTGCTCAACGCCACCACCGTGGAACTGGCTCCGGCCGCCGTGGTGGAAAAGGTCACGGCCGCGCCTCTGGGCTTTGCCGGTCCCGTGGGCCTGGATGTGCCCATCTACGCCGACCTCGAGCTGCAGGGTGCCACCGATTACGTGGTGGGCGCCAACGCCGCTGACGCGCATCTGGTGCACGTGGACCTGCGCCGCGACGTGAAGGTCACGGCCTACGCCGACCTGCGCTGCATCACCCTGAGCGACCCCTGCCCGCGCTGCGGCGGCGCCATCGAGCTGCCCAAGGGCATCGAAGTGGGCCACATCTTCAAGCTGGGCACCAAGTACAGCGACGCCATGCATGCCGTGTATCTGGACGAGAACGGCAAGGAAAACGTCATGATCATGGGCTGCTACGGCATCGGCATCTCCCGCGTGGTGGCCTCCGCCATCGAGCAGAACCACGACGAGCACGGCATCATCTTCCCGCCCACCGTGGCTCCTGTGGAATGCATCCTGCTCAACCTCGACCCCGGCAAGGAAGAAGTTCGCGCCAAGGCCGAAGAGATCTACGCCATGCTGTGCAAGGCCGGTGTGACCGTGCTCCTGGACGATCGTGAAGAGCGCCCCGGCGTCAAGTTCAAGGATGCCGACCTCATCGGTGCGCCCATGCAGCTGGTGCTGGGCGGCAAGGGCCTGTCCCGCGGCGTGCTGGAATGCAAGGACCGCCGTACGGGCGAAAAGGGCGAACTGCCCGTGGATGCCCTGGAGACCGCGCTGCCCCAGTGGATGGAAGGCGTGCGCAAGGCCTGGGCCGAGCGCCGCGCCTAGGACGGCTGACAGCGGAGCCCCTGCATGCCCGCTGCGTGTGAACAAGAGCGCATCCTGTCCGTCACTGAACTGACGGACAGGATGCGTCGTACTCTGGAGGGGGCCTTCCCCTTCGTCTGGGTCCGGGGCGAGATAGGCGAACTGTCTTTCCCCGGATCCGGGCATATCTATTTTACCCTCAAGGATGCCGGTGCCCAGCTGCAATGCGTCTGGTTCCGGGACCGCCAGATACGCGGCCGGAACTTCGACCCCCTGACCGGCGAGATCTTCGCCGAGCCCCGGCCGGATCCCGTACGTCTGCTGCGGCAGGGCTCCGAATTGTTCTGTGCCGGGCAGATCAGTGTCTACGGGCCGCGCGGCCGATACCAGCTGATCGTGGAACTGGTGCAGGCCGGGGGGCAGGGCCTGCTGGCCCAGGCCTTCGAGGAGCGCAAACAGGCGCTGGCTGCCCGCGGTTTTTTTGCCGCGGAGCGCAAACGTCCGCTGCCTGCCAGTCCCAGCCGCGTGGCGCTGGTGACGTCACCTGCCGGGGCTGCCATCCATGACTTCATGGAACTGGCCTCCGTGCGGGGCCTGGGGGCCGAAGTGCGCCTGTTCCCGGTGAGGGTGCAGGGGGAGGGCGCTGCCGGGCAGATCTGCCGGGCCCTGGACGAGATCAACCGCCAGGGCTGGGCACAGGTCGCGGTGATCATCCGGGGCGGCGGTTCGCTGGAAGACCTTTGGTGCTTCAACGAGGAAGAAGTGGCGACCGCCATTTTTTCCTCAAAAATCCCGGTGCTTGCCGGTATCGGCCATGAAGTGGACGTGACCCTGGCCGACATGACGGCCGACGTTCGTGCGGCTACCCCTTCCCACGCGGCCCAGCTGCTCTGGCCCTTGCGGCGCGAATACTGGCAGCGCCTGGACGAGCTTTCCCTGGCGCTGGAGCGCGCACGCCAGGGGTGGCTGCAACGGCAGGAAGACCGGCTCCAGCGTTGCGAGCGCGGCCTGCGCCTGTGTTCGCCCGCCCGCCGTCTTGAAGGGGCGGGGCAGCAATGGCAGCAGTGGCGGCAGCGTCTGCTCCAGGCCGGGGAACGCCTGGTGCGGGATCGTGAGCGCAGCCTGCAGCACAGCCAGGAGCGTTTGCGGGCCCTCACGGGGCCGGGACGGCTGGCACATCTGCAGCAGCGTCTTGCCCTGCTGGAACAAAAGCTTGGCAATGCCGTGCATCTGATGGTGCGCGGTCGTGAGCAGGCCGTGCGGGATTGCACGCGTGATCTGGCGCATCTGGGGCAGGAGCGTGTCTCGCATCGCGGGCACGGGCTGGAATGTCTGGAACTGCGTCTTGCGGCCTGCAATCCGCTGGCTCCGCTGGGGCGCGGCTATGCCGTGGTACGCACGGACGAAGGGCGCGTGCTGTCTTCGACCGGGCAGAGCAGCACCGGGCAGGACGTGCGCATCCTGTTACAGGACGGGGAGCTGGAAGCCAGGATCACCGCGGTGCATCCTCATGACGGACAGGGAGGGGAGCATGCCTGAACAGTCTTCTTTTTTCCAACGGCCGGTAAGCGGCATCCTGGGGGCAGTGGTCCTGTTCCTGCTGTGGCCTTTCCCGGCCATGGCGGCCATGCATCTGGACGTTCCCGCACGGGCGGCCCGCGGCGACGCCATCCGCGTGCAGGTCTCCGGTGACGGACCTGCACGTCCCGTGACCGTCTTTTGGCTGGAGCGTGAGCATGTCATGGCGGCACAGCCGTCAGGGAGCGGCTGGCAGGCGGAGTTCCTGCTGCCTGTCCCGCTGGACAGCAGCGCCAAAAGCCTTGCCCTGAAAACGCGGACGCAGGACGGACAGCAGGCGGAGGCCCGTGTGGCCCTGTTCGACAAAAAGCGTCCGGTACAGGCCCTGCGGGTGGACAAAAAATATGTGGATCCCCCGGCAGAGGTGCGGGAGCGCATCCGCAGGGACCGGGAGAAGGCCGGCAAGGCCCTGGACAACTACAGCCCGGAACGTTTGTGGACGGCCCCTTTTGCGCGGCCTGTGCCGGGGAGCGTTTCCAGCAAGTTCGGACTCAAGCGGGTCTTCAATGACCAGCCGCGCGGCGTGCATCGCGGGCTCGACCTGCGCGGTGCGGAAGGGACGCCCATCCTGGCCTGCGCCGACGGCCGGGTCGTGCTGGCCGACGATTTGTATTTTTCCGGCAATGCCGTATATATTGACCACGGGCAGGGAGTGTTCACTTCTTACCTGCACATGTCCCGTATCCCTGTCCGGCCGGGCGATGTGGTCCGGCGTGGCCAGGTCATCGGCAAAGTTGGGTCCACGGGACGGGTCACGGGGCCGCATCTGCACCTTTCCCTGATCGTCCTGGGACAGGCGGTGGACCCGGAACCTCTGCTGGAAGCACGTCCCGCTGCCCGGAGATGATGAAGCATGAAAGCCAGAACGAGCAAGAAGAACCTGACCTTTGAGGAGCGCATGGCGCGCCTGCAGGAAATCGTGGAAGCCCTGGAGAACGGGCAGCCCTCGCTGGAAGAGGGGATGGCCCTGTATCAGGAAGGCATGGAATGTTCCCTGCAATGCCGGCGCCAGCTGGAGCAGGCCCGGCAGCAGCTGACGGTCTGGCAGGAAGGACAGGCCCGGGCGTTCCGGCCGGAAGAAAATATGGAAGACCCCCTGCAACAGAGTGTGGAGCAACGATGATGATGCCTACAGAAGCCATGAAATCCCTGCTGAAAGAACGCGGGAAGCTGGTGGAAAGCTATCTGGCGACCTGTCTTGACGGGCAGGAGATGCCGCCCCGGTTGCGGAAATCCATGCTGTACAGCCTGCAGGCGGGCGGCAAGCGTCTGCGTCCTGTCCTGTGCCTGAGCTGTGCCGTCCTGTGCGGCCTGAAGCCGGAGGACGTGCTGCCCTTCGCCTCCGCCATCGAGATGGTCCATACCTATTCCCTGATCCACGACGATCTGCCCGCCATGGATGACGACGATTTGCGCCGCGGCAAGCCCTCCAACCACAAGGCATTCGACGAGGCCACGGCCATCCTGGCCGGGGATGCCCTGTTGACGGATGCCTTTGCCCATATGTGCCGGGTGGAGCTGCCCGCCGGTCAGGTGCTGCGGGCCGTGGCGGAATTTGCCCGTGCCGCCGGTTCGTCCGGCATGGTGGGCGGACAGGAATGGGACATGCTCTACACCGGCCTGCCGCCCGTGAGCATGGCGGAGCTGCGCCGCATGCATGCCATGAAGACCGGGGCCCTGCTGCGGGCCTCCTGCGTGTGCGGTGCGCTGCTGGCCGGTGCTGCGGACGATGTGTGCGAGCGCATCGGCCGTTACGGTGCCGCGCTGGGGGTGGCTTTCCAGATCGCGGACGACATCCTGGACGTCGTTTCCGACACGGCCACCCTGGGCAAGCCCGCCGGCAGCGATGCCGAACAGGGCAAGAACACCTATCCTGCGCTGGTGGGGCTTGACGAGAGCCGCCGCCTGGCCCGCGAACAGGCGGATGCCGCCTGCGCCGCGCTGGCCGGTTTCAGCGGTCCCGAGGCCGAATTCCTGCGCGCCCTTGCCGAGTACACCATCACGAGAGCGGCCTGAGAAATGACGGAAAACACTGCACAGTCCCTGCTGGACAGCCTGACCTCACCGAAACAGGTGATGGATCTTTCTGACGAACAGCTCCCGCTGCTGGCTGCGGAGCTGCGCAAGCGCATCATCGATGTGGTGTCCAAGAACGGCGGGCATCTGGCTCCCTCGCTGGGGGTCGTGGAACTGACCCTGGCCCTGCTGCATACCTTCAACATGGAGCAGGACAAGATCGTCTGGGACGTAGGGCATCAGGCCTATGCCTACAAGCTGCTGACCGGACGCGCTTCCCAGTTCCATACCCTGCGTACCCTGGGGGGCCTCGCGGGCTTCCCGCGCCGCAGCGAGAGCCCCTATGACCGCTTTGGGGTGGGGCATTCCTCTACCTCCATCTCGGCTGCCCTTGGCATGGCCATGGCCCGCGATCTGGCCGGCGGCAAGGAACATGTGCTGGCCGTCATCGGTGACGGCTCCCTGACGGCAGGCGAGGCCTTTGAAGGCCTGAACCTGGCCGGGCATATGGGCCGGCGGCTCATCGTGGTGCTCAACGACAACGAGATCTCCATCTCGCCCAATGTGGGGGCCCTGTCCCTGTTCCTGAGCCGTACGCTGTCCCGGCGCTGGGTGCGGCAGACGCGCAAGGATGTGCTCCAGCTTTTGCGCTCCATCCCCCGCATCGGCCAGAAGCTGGCCCTGTATGCCATGCGCGGCGAATGGAGCTTCAAGTCCTTTTTCACGCCCGGCATGCTGTTCGAGGCCTTCCGCTTCACCTATATCGGGCCCGTGGACGGGCACGACCTGCCCGCCCTGTGCCGTCATTTGCAGATGGCGGCAGCCGTGGAAGACGGACCGGTGCTGCTGCATGTGCGCACCTGCAAGGGCAAGGGCTATGCCCCGGCGGAGAAAGACCCCACGCATTTCCATGGTGTGGGCCACTTCGAGCCGGAAACGGGCCTGCTCATCCCCAGCAGCAACAAAACGCCTTCCTTTACCGGTATCTTCGGCAAGACCCTGGTCGAGCTGGCGGAAAAAGACGACCGTCTGCTGGCCATCACGGCAGCCATGCCCGAAGGCACCGGGACGAACCTTTTTGAAGAGCGCTTCCCGGAACGCTTCGTGGACGTGGGTATCTGCGAACAGCACGCCGTCACCTTTGCCGCCGGTCTGGCGGCCAGCGGTTTCCATCCCGTGGTGGCCATCTATTCCACCTTTTTGCAGCGGGCCTATGACCAGATCGTCCATGACGTCTGTCTGCAGAAACTGCCCGTGATCTTCTGTGTGGACAGGGCCGGTCTGGTGGGCGAGGACGGGGCCACGCATCATGGTGTCTTCGATATCGCCTACTTGCGCCATATCCCCGAGATGACCCTGCTGGCGCCCCGTGACGAGAACATGCTGCGCCATTGCCTGCTGACGGCCACCACGGCCGGTGGGCCCTGCGCCGTACGCTATCCGCGCGGTGCCGGTATGGGGGTCCCGCTGGATGCCGAACTGCGCCTGCTGCCTTCTGCTCAGGGCGAGATCATGCAGGAAGGGGAACGGGTGGCCATCGTGGCTGTGGGCAACCGTGTGCGCCCGGCTCTGGAAGCCGCGGCAGCCATCGAAAAAGAGTTCGGCTTCCGGCCGCTGGTCTTCGATCCCATTTGGCTCAAGCCGCTGCCTGCGGCGCAGCTGGCCGAGATCGCCCGCACGTTCGACCGTATCGTTTTTGTGGAAGAAGGCTGCCTGGCAGGCGGTTTTGCCTCGGCCGTGCTGGAGCGCTGGGCCGATGACGGCCTGCTGCGCGGCCAGCGCATCCGCCGTCTGGGTATCGGCGATGCCTTCGTGGAACACGGTTCCCAGGCCCAGTTGCGCGAGCTGGTGGGCCTGCGGGCACCGGATATCATCCGGGCTGTGCGGGAACTGATCCTGAAGGACTGAGCCTTTTATGGCATCAACGAAAAAAAGAGGAGCGTACCTTGCCGGTACGCTCTTTTTTTATGCCTGCGGTGGAAAAGGAGGTCGGGCGTGAGGCTTGGAGATGGAGAAGCCCGGACATATGCCGTTTCGGCAGAAGGAAGGAACGGTGTACGCACTGCCGTTGAGGGAAGATGTGCCGGGCGGAAGACGGGTTCCTGTGCAGGAGGCAAGCAGGCCACGCTGTTGCCATCAGCGCGTGGCGCAATTCCTCAGCTTTTCCGAACAGCCTGCCGTTTTTCGACGTAAAAGCGGATGCAGCCCCCCTTGAGATGGGCCATGATACTGCCGGGCAGCTGAAAGGTGGTACCGCCCCGGCCTTCCTGCCAGGCCTGATCCAGGGCCAGTAGCGTGGCGGAACGGGCCTGGCCGCCGGAGAGCCGGGCCAGCCGGGCCACGGCCCGGTGGTAAAGACGCAGCCGCAGAGCCGCATGCGTCTCCCGCAACAGTGCGCGGGGCAGGGTGATGCTGCCGGGCGCCTCCTGCCAGGGCGTGCGGGCAAGATGGTGTTCCAGCTCCTGCTGCCAGTACTCCCCGTCGATACCTGCCAGCTCCCAGAGATTGAGGCAGCTGTCCTCAAGGCGGGGATTCTCCTGCCGCAGGAGAGGGAGGAGGGTATGCCGCAGACGGTTACGGGTATAGCGGGTGTCCGCATTGCTGGCGTCTTCCCGCCAGAGGATGCCGCAGCAGTGCAGCAGCTCTCTCAGGGCATGCTTGTCCGTGCGGAGCAGGGGACGCAGCAGATGCCGTTCCGCGTCCTCGGCCCGCATGCCGCCCAGTGCCGGCCAGCCGGTACCGCGCAGAAAGCGGAGCATCTGGTCTTCGGTCACATCGCTCCGGTGATGTCCCAGCAGGATGGCTGAAGCGCCGCAAGCCTGACGGGCTTGCTCCAGCAGGGCATAGCGCGCCCGCCGGGCCGCTTCTTCCGTACCCAGCCCCACCTGTCGTGCCAGCCGGGGCACATCCGCCGTCAGGATGCGGCAGGGGATGCGCCAGCCCCGGCAGAGCCCGGCCACGAAGGCGGCATCTTCGGCGGATTCCGGCCGCAGCTGATGGTCCACTGTCGCCACATGCAGCTGCCAGTCATGCTGGGGGGCCAGCAGAGCCATGATGCATAAAAGGGCTGTCGAATCCGCGCCGCCGGAAACGGCCAGCAACCAAGTATCGCCATCAGCCATCTTCAGGCTGTGACGACAAAAGCGCTCCACATCCAGGCACAGGCGGGCCAGCCGGGAAGGGAGCGCTTGCAGTTCGGGGACGGGGATCATGCCGCAGGGCATTCCGTTTAGTTGGGGATCTTGAGTTCTTTCAGGGTATCCGTGATGTAGTCCATCATGTGCCGCTGCAGTTCGGGCGACGCATAGGCCACACATTCGCAGCGGATGCGGCCCCGGGCGCGCACCAGCAGCTCCAGACGCAGGCTGGTCTCTTCGCATTCCAGCGCCATGACATAGGGGCCGCACTGGCTTTCGTGTTCCTTCTGCACGGCGCTGAGCATATGAGCAGGGATGGGCAGCCAGTAGATGCCGTCCAGACCGGCGCCCAGATCCATGGCATCCAGATGTTCGCACAGACGCTTGGTCTCTTCGGCACGCAGGTCATCGATGAGGAAATAGCGCATTATTCGTGCTCTCCGTTGTTCCGGGCACTACAGGTACAGCCCTGGTCAAGGTTGAAGATGCGGCGCATGAGGCTGATGCGCGGCGCACTGCCTTCCTGCGACATGGTGCCGCGCTTGAGGAACATGATGGGATCGTGGTTCAGTTTGCGGACCAGAGCCAGCGCCATGACCTCGATGGCCTCGCGCGTGGCGTCGTCCACATGGCCCAGACGCTTCAGGGTACGGGCCACTTCTTCATGGGCGGCGTTCTCGCCGTGCTGGATGAGGTCCACGATGGTGGGCTGCACGTCCAGACTGCACAGCCACTGCCGGAAGATGTCCACTTCCTCGTCCACGATCTCGGCGGCTTTCTGGGCCTCGTCGCGACGGGTGGCCAGGTTTTCTTCCACCACTTCCTTGAGGTCGTCGATATCGTAAAGGTAGACGTTGTCCAGGCCGTTGACGTCGGGGTCGATGTCGCGGGGGACGGCGATGTCGATGAAGAACATGGGCCGGTTCTTGCGCGCCTTGAGCACGCCGCGGATGTCACGGGCACGGATGACGGGATCCGGCGAACCGGTGGACGTGATGATGATGTCCACCTCCGTCAGATGGGAGGCCAGGGATTCAAAAGGCAGGGCCCGGCCATTGAACTGACGTGCCAGTTCCTCACCGCGCGAGAACGTACGGTTGGCCACCAGGATCTCGTCCACACCGGCCTGGAGCAGGTGGGTGGCGGCCAGTTCGGCCATCTCACCGGCGCCCACCAGCATGGCCTTGTGGTGCTGCATCTCGCCGAAGATGCGCTTGGCCAGTTCCACGGCGGCATAGCTGATGGACACGGCGCTGGAGGCCACGGCGGTCTCGGTGCGCACGCGTTTGGCCACGGAGAACGCCTTGTGCAGCAGGCGGTTGAGGATCACGCCGGTGGCGTGGCAGGCGGCCGCCTTGCGGTAGGCGCTCTTGAGCTGCCCCAGGATCTGGGGCTCGCCCAGGATCATGGAATCCAGGCTGGAAGCCACGGAGAACAGGTGCCGCACGGCATCCATGTTCTTGTAGATGTAGACATAGGGCCGGAGCTCTTCGGGGTCGGTACCGCGTGCGGTGGCCCAGCGTTCCAGGATACGGCCCGCCACATCGCCATGACCGGTGGCAAGCAGTTCCACACGGTTGCAGGTGGAAAGGATCATGGCTTCACCGATGACGTCGTCACACGGCAGGGCCCAGTTTTCCCGGCTGCAAAAATCCACAAGGGCGAAACGTTCGCGCACGTCCACACCGGCGGTGCGATGGTTCAGGCCAACAAGTACGATATCACAATCCATATCAACGTCGGTGGATTAAGGTTTGATGAAGGAATGATGCGTTTCCATCAGGGTATTGACGACCACGATGGAGAAAAGGCTCAGACCGAAGACCAGCACCATCAGGCGGGCAGGCTTGCGGCCGCGCCAGCCGGTGGCCAGACGGCCGTGGAACACATAGGCCATGAGCAGCCAGACGATGATGCTGACCACTTCCTTGGGGTCACCGGTAAAGGTGGCGCCGTAGACGGGCTTGGCCCAGAACAGGCCGGAGACCACACCCAGCGTGTACAGCGGGAACGAGGCCGCCACGCCGAAGGCGTTGATCTTGTCCAGCAGGGAGAGGGCCGGCATGTCCTGCCAGAACCCTTCCATGCGCTGCTTGCTTTTGATGCGCCGTTCCAGGAACAGGAACAGGGAGCTGGCGGCAAAGGCCAGGGTCATGAGGCCCATGCTGAGGAACAGCGCCCCCACGTGCAGGGCGTAGAAAGAGCCCTTGAGCTGGGGAGGCACCTGCACCACGGCGGAAAGGTACGGGGCGGAAACGGCGAACAGGATGAGGGCCAGCGGCGTGGCCAGCAGGAGCAGGGCTTCCTGCTTGTAGCGCAGACGGCTGACAAGGCCGCACAGCAGGACGAACCAGGCCAGCATCTGCAGATAGCCGCCAAGGCTCAGGCCCGTGGGCATGGTCTTGTGGAAGCCGAGCAGGAGGGAAAACGTCTGGCAGACGAATCCCAGCCCCGCCAGCCAGCAGCCCAGCCGCCGCCAGAAGGCATTGCGCAGCAGCATGCCGGCCAGACCGGCCACAGTGGCAGCGCCGTAACAACACAGGGTCAGTAGGGTGGAGGTCTCAGGCGATAACATCAAGCAACTCCGGGATGCGGTCGTGCAGCTTTGGCGGCAGCAGGGCCTGCAGACAGCGCAGGCACGCCTGCCGGTCGCCCTGTTGCAGATGATCCTGCAGGGGCGACTGGGCCAGAGCGCGGAACAGGGCCGTATTGTGCCCTGTCTCGTCGTGCAAGGCAAGGACCATGGGACGCAACCGTCCCATCAGACGGACCATTTTCTGGCGGGCCTCCAGCCAGGTCGTCAGCTCGCCCTTCCAGCGCCGGGAAAGGGCCGGGCTGGCGCCGCCGGTGGAAAGGGCCAGCGCCATGCTGCCGGAGCGGGCCACGGCGGGCACGATGAACGAGCCTTCCGCCGGGGCATCGATACAGTTGCACAGGATATGGCGTTCCCGGCAGAGGAGGGCGATATGCCTGTTGACATCGGCATTGCCCGTGGCGGCGAAGACAAGCTGACGACCGTCCAGATCTTCGTCACGGAAGGGCCGCTGCTCGAAACGGACGCAGGGCTGCTCCAGCAGCGGACGCAACTCTGCGGCAGGGGCTTCCATGTCCAGGGCCAGGATCGAGGCCGGTGCGCAATGCAGCAGACCCTGCAGTTTGCGACTGCCGACGCCCCCCAGACCGGCCACAAGGCAGTGCAGGCCGCTCAGGTCCAGAAAAAGGGGATAGAAATTTTTTTCAGGCGATTCGTGAGGCATGGGCAACGTTCCTGATAGCGGCCCGGACGCACGACAGCCAGCATGCCTCCCAGGAATGGCGGCACACTGGCTGTCGTATCGGCTAAAGCCGGATCAGTTCCATAAAGTAGGGCAGGGTGAAGCCCATGGACAGCAGCAGGCCGATCACAAGGGCAGGCTTCTGGCGCAGCGGAGTGGCGCTGCGCGCGACCAAGGTCCAGAGCAGGGCGGGCACAAGCCAGAGCAGCACGCGGAGGCTCTGGAAGATGGCATCCTGCTGCATGAACACACCGGTGGTCTGCCAGGTCTGCCAGATCTCCAGCCCGCTGGATGCCACCAGCAGCAGCCAGAGCAGGGCCCAGGCATTGCGGGCCCAGCGCGTGCACCAGGGGACCATGGTATTGTAATAGTCCCGGCCAAAGTCATCGGCCTTGCGGCGCAGGAGCAGCCACACGGCGCCAAAGCCGCCGGCAAGGGCAAAGATCAGGGGCAGGGTATAGCACAGGGCGCTCAGGTAAGCCTGACCGAACTGGGGCGTGAACAGCTGCGGGATGGTGATGCTGCTGGCCTCAGGCAGGGAAAGGGCATTGTACAGGCGGGTGACGGCCATGACGCCCACACAGGTCATCAGGCCCTGCAGGAAGGCGATGGCGCCCAGGACGATGTGCAGTACGGGATAATTGGCCAGGAATTTCCAGAGCATGAAGTAGCAGCAGGAAACGATGGCCGCAAAACCGAACATCATCCAGGTGGCTTCGCTGAGCAGGACGATGATGCTGTAGGAGTCGAAACCGTCCAGCGCCATGATGAGCCACAAACGCCCCCCCAGCAGCATGAGCCAGCCCAGCAGCATGCTCAGGCAGGCCAGCTGCCGCGCACATTTGTTGTAAGCGGAACGCTTGCGCCGCAGGGCTATGATCTCGCCGCAGATGGCGATGAAGGTAAGGCCGAAATAGGCATAGAGCAGGGCAAAGGGCACAATGATGCTCCCCATGTCCAGCCCTGTCTGCAGCAGCGGATTGTCAGCGATGAAGGCGCGCACGCTCTCTAAAAAGTTCCCCATTGTTCCTCCAAAGATTCACCGGATCCCGGTTCTCCGGCAGGGAGAGGCCGAGTTCGTGTTGGTTGTGCCTCAAAAATGGCTGTGCTGCAAGCAGCGCTTGCATTGCCGGAGCGCATCGGGCAGAAAAAAGACAGGAGTCTCCCATGAAAGCACATGCCCTTAGCCTGTCCTTTTTCCTTGCTGTCCTGCCTGCCCTGTCGCATCCCGTAGCTGTTCCGGCCGCGGAAGCACAGCAATCGCAGGAAAGCTGGCAGCTGCCGTGGTCCGGGAGCAGCAGGCCCGTGCATGCTTACCGTGGCCCTGTGCGTGAGGAGTTCTTGCAGTGTGGTCAGGGGCAGTGCCCCCTGCCTGTCCATGATGGCGCCGCCTCTGCTGACGGTAGTACGGCCGGAGGCCCGCCCCCGGCCGTGGAGCCTGGGCCCTCATCCCGTCAAAATGAGGCTGCAGTGCGGGATGATGCCGCAGAAGTGACGGGGCAGTCTGTTGCAAAAGGGCAGGAGGTGCATGCAGGTCACGAAAGCCCCTCCCGGGAAAAAACACCATCCGCGACCGCCGCGACCACCAGTCCCGCTGCTGCCGGGAAGGGCATGACGGCCCGGGCTAAGGATGCCCCCTCCGCACAGACGTCCTCCGCGGATACGTCCGAAAAACGGAAGCCTGTGACTTCTGCCGCCGCTTCCAGACCGGCAGCAGGTACGGCGTCCGGGGCCGCGCGTGCGGAAAAGCCTGCTGCAGTCAACGATGCAGGACCTGCGCCCGGCACAGACAGCCCGTCCGGTACGGCAACGGCGGACACGTCCGCTCCCGTCACCGATGAAAAGGCCGCTTATCAGGCAGGGCTGGATCTTATATTGTCGGGCCGTCTGGACGAAGGCATGGCCCGTATGCAGGCCTTGCTGGAACAGCATCCTTCCGGGACCTATGCGGCCAATGCCGAGTACTGGCTGGGCGAGGCCCTGTCCAGCCAGGGCCGGAACGAAGAGGCCCTGACGCATTTCCGAAATGTGGAGGCCCGGTATCCCAGGCACCATAAAAATGCCGATGCCCTGTTGCGTACCGGGATGATCCTGAAGCAGCAGGGAGATACGGCAGGCGCCGGCAAGGTTTTCCGGCAGGTGGTGCAGCGTTTCCCTTCGTCCGCAGCGGCTGATCTCATTCGCAAAAAAGGACTGGTGCGGCCATGACGGATCAGGCTCCCGCAGCTCCCTTGTCTGCCCGCTGGACCGATATGGATGACCGCGCACGGCGGGAATACTGGGCCGGTCTTGCCCTGCGCCATTGCCGCGGATTGGGGGCCCGTTCCTGCTACCGGCTGCTCCGCCATTTCGGTTCGGCCTTCGCCGCGCTGGAAGGCAGGGAAAGATGGGCCGATGCCGGGGTGGACAAAGGCAAGGCCGCCGAACTCTCCACAGGCTCATGGCGGGTCACGGCACGGGCGGAATGGGATGCCGTCCGTGATTTGGACGCTGTCGTCGTCCAGTGGCATGAAGCCGCTTATCCGGCCCTGCTGCGTACACTGCCCGACGCCCCTGTTTTGCTGTACTGTCTGGGGGATCTTTCTCTGCTGGCCAATCCGGCCGTGGCCGTCATCGGCTCGCGCAAGGCCACGCCCCGGGGGCAGGCCCTGGCCGGACATATGGCGGGAGCCTTTGCTTCCTGGGGTATCACGGTGGTCTCGGGCATGGCCTGGGGCATCGACAAGGCGGCGCATGAAGCCGCGCTGAGCAGGACAGGGAGCAGCATCGCCGTCTTGGGGACGGGCATAGATGTTCCGTATCCCCGGGCCAATACCCGTTTATATGACAGGATGGCGGCAAAGGGCCTGCTGGTCTCTGAATTTGCTCCCGGCACACCGGCCCTGCGGGAAAATTTCCCTGTCCGCAACCGCATCATCAGCGGTCTTTCTCTGGGCGTGGTCGTGGTGGAGGCCGCCAGCCGTTCCGGAACCCTCATCACCTCGCGCTTGGCGCTGGAGCAGGGGCGGGAAGTCTATGCCGTACCGGGAGCGGCCCTGTCCGGTCAGAGCCTCGGCTGCCAGGAGCTTGTCCGGCAGGGGGCCAAGCCGGTGTTCGCGCCGGAAGATGTGCTGGAAGACCTTGCCGGCCCATTGCGTGACTTTGGCGTGCAGGCCGACCATCTGACACGGGAAGCCGCAGAACGTCGCCGCCGGGCTGAAGCCGAGGGCACGGGGCTGTCCCGTACGCTTTTTGCCTGCATGCCGCCGGAGACGGACACGCCGCCAAAGGCCGACTCCGGCAACGGGGAAGAGAGGCCGACGCAAGGAGCCGGGGATACGGACACAGCTGCCGCGTCTCCGGCACAGGATACTATCATCCCGCTGCTGCGGGAGCAGGGCCCTTTGCATGTGGATGCCCTGGGGGCCGCCTTGGGACGCAGCCCCGCAGAGCTGGCGCCGGTGCTGCTGGGGCTGGAGATAATGGGACGCATCCGGCGCTTGCCGGGCGCACGCTACGAGGCCGTATAGATGGGACGACACGTAGAAAAGGATACGGTGGAAGAGGAGCTCGATCCCCGCACTACTCTGGAGATCGAAGCTTTCCTGGCCTGGCTGGACGTGCAGCGGGGCCTTTCGCCTACGACGCAGATCGCCTACGGGACGGACCTGCGCCAGCTGGCCCTTTTCCTCGCACAGCGCGGCGCCAGCCTTGCCCGTCCGGCCGAGGTGAGCAAAAAGCATATCCAGGCCTGGCTGGCCCGTCTGTACGCGCTGGGAGAGGCTAAAAGCTCCATGGCCCGCAAGCTCGCGGCGGCACGGACATTCTTCCGTTATCAGCAGCGCATGGGACGCACGGAGAACAATGTGGCGGCCCAGGTGCGCAATCCCAAACAGGAGCAGCGCCACCCCCGCGTCCTTAATGTGGATCAGGCCTTTGCCGTGCTGGATACTCCCGATGCCCTGGCCGTGTCCGGTTCTCCCCGCATCCCGCCTGCCACCGGCGATGCCCTGGCGGCCCGGGATCATGCTCTGGCGGAGCTGTTGTACGGATCAGGCCTGCGCATCTCCGAAGCCCTGGGGCTCGATGTGAAGGATTTGCGGCTGGAAGAGGGTGTTGCCCGAGTTTTCGGCAAGGGGGCCCGCGAGCGCATGTCACCGTTGTCGGATACGTCCGTGACGGCATTGCGGGCCTGGCTCGAGCAGCGGGGGACGCTGGCTCCCGAACATGAGAAAGCCCTGTTCGTGGGCGCGCGGGGCGGCCGCCTCGACCGCCGTGAAGCCATGCGCCGCATAGAAAGGCTGTGCCGTAACGCGGGCGTGGAGCCCGTCTCTCCCCACGCCTTGCGGCACTCGTTCGCGACCCACCTGCTGGATGCCGGTGCCGATCTGCGCAGTGTGCAGGAGTTGCTGGGGCACCAGCGTTTGACGACCACGCAGCGCTATACGCGGGTCAGTCTGGAGCGGCTGATGCACCTGTATGATGAGGCGCATCCGAGGGCACAGAAAAAATAAAAAAATCACAAGTTCGTCATAAAAATAAAATATAAATAAAAATTAAATAGTTAAATATTGTTTTGCAGGAAAACGAGTCAGGTTTTTTTTTATGGGGGGCTTGGCAAGCCCCAGGTCTTGTGCTAAAGGTAACAAGCGTAAGGCAACTTACACACGTAACTGTGCAACGAAATTCCCAAAGAGGAGATATACCATGGCTGCACTCGTTCTTGGTCACATGAACCCCGATACCGACAGCATCATTTCCGCCATCGCCGCTGCTGACCTGTACAGCAAGCGTGGCTTTGAAGTCACCCCCGCCGCCCAGGGTGCTCCTACCCCTGAGACCGAATTCGTGCTGAAGAAGTTCGGCCTGACCGCTCCTCAGGTTGTGGAAGATGTGGCCGGTAAGGACCTGTACCTGGTCGACTACTCCGACTTGGCCCAGGCCCCCAAGGGCATGGACTCCGCCACCGTGCTGGGTATCGTTGACCACCACAAGCTGGGCGATGTGACCACCTCCAGCCCGCTGGAAGCCTGGATCTGGCCCGTGGGCTGCACCGGCACCGTGCTGAAAAACATGTACGACTTCTACGGTGTGGAACTGCCCAAAGCCATCGCCGGTGGCCTGCTGTGCGCCATCCTGTCCGACACCGTGATGTTCAAGTCCCCCACCTGTACCGAAGCTGACAAGAAGGCCGTGGAAGCCCTGGCCAAGGTCGCCGGCGTGGAAGACGTCATGGCCCTCGGTATGGAAATGTTCACCGTGAAGAGCGCTGTTGACGGCGCCTCCATGTCCGACCTGGTCTTCCGTGACTACAAGGACTTCGACATGAACGGCAACAAGGTCGGTATCGGCCAGCTGGAAGTCGTCGACCTGTCCATCCTCGACAAGGTGAAAGACGGCCTGAAAGCCGAAATCGCCAAGGTCAAGGGCGAAGGCCGCCACAGCGTGTTCCTGCTGCTGACCGACATCATGAAGGAAGGCTCTGAAATGCTGATCGTCTCCGACGATCCCGCCGTGGTCGAAAAGGCCTTCGGCGTGAAGCCCGACGGCGACAGCGTGTGGCTGCCCGGCGTGATGAGCCGCAAAAAGCAGGTCGTGCCCAACTTTGAAAAGGCCTTCAAATAAGGTTTTTGCTCAAAGCTGATATGGGGCCGCTCCTTCGGGGGCGGCCCTTTTTGTTTGGTCAAAGCATAACGAGCTACCGTATTGGGCAGGCAAAAGCTCAGGAGAAGTTCAAGGGGCTTGAGCAGGTAAAGACTGTTTGCCCTGCAGCCGGTCCTCCCCCGTTTGAAAAATATATCCTCTTGCAGCTGCTGGATGGACTCCCTGCAACTATTGTCACTGCTCCACAGAGGGGAAAAGGTCCTCCTGGCTCAAATATGGATCAGTCCTTCAGGCAACAGCACAAGCATGGCACGGCAGCGGCAGCTCTGAAGCGAAGCCGGTTCCCATAGCCCGGTGCTCATGGACGATGTCTCAGGCAGTGGGAAAAAGAGGCACAAGTACCATGAGGGCGTCGGGAAGGTCGGCTATCTTTCGTCTCGATGGGGACAGTAGGGGAAGAGGGCAGGCATAGCGGCAGGGAAAGGGGTACAAAGGTATTTCCCTGTATGCTCTGGACGGCGTCATTGCCTGCCGGGAAGCGAAAAAGCGGCCTGCCCTCCCAAAAGAGCAGACCGCTTTTTCATATGCGGCGCAAAGAGCGGGATAACGGACGCAGCTCCGGGCTTTTCCGGCGTCTGTGTCGTTTCGCTCCGGCCGCAGAGTTATTTATTGGGGAACAGTTCCCGGGCCTTTTCCGCGAAACGGCGGCCGAAGATCTCGAAATCGGCCTTGCATTCCTCATAATGGTTGCCCACGGCATCCAGAGCCACAGGACCCAGATGGATGTAGGGCTTGCCGTGGGCAGCGCCGCCGGAATAGACCAGCATGCCCTTGACCAGCATATGAGGCAGCAGGGTCATGATGGCCACATCGGCACCGCCCTGGGCATAGTGGGCGGTGGCGAAGACCCCGCCCAGCTTGCCGGCCAGCTTGATACCGCGGGAACCTTCATCGAACCACTGATTCATCTGCCAGCAGGTATTGGCCAGGTACGTGGGCGTCCCGAAAATGACGCCGGCGCACTGGTCGATGTAGTCGGCATCCATGGCTTCTTCCACGGAAAAGAAGCGGGTCTCGCCGCCAGCAGCAGCCAGACCGCGGGCGATGACTTCGGCCATCTCACGGGTATGGCCGGTCTTGCTGTAATAGATGATGGCAAATTTCATGTTCTGGATCTCCTTCAGGCAGCAGCCATAAACAGGTTGCCTGCCGGTTTACATCTGTCCCAGCATGCGCGGCACGAAGGTCGAAAGATCAGGGAAGATGATGATGACCACCAGGGCCAGCAGGGAGGCAAAAATCAGCGGCAGGGCCGCCTTGCTGATGCGTTCCATGCTGATGCCGCTGATATTGGCGCCTACATACAGGTTCACGGCCACGGGCGGCGTCACCTGCCCCACAGCCAGGTTGACTGTCATCATGATGCCGAACCAGACGGGGTCCCAGTTGAAGTGGGCCATGATGGGCAGCATGAAGGGCAGGAAAACGTAATAGATGGAAATGGCGTCCAGCAGCATGCCCGCCAGCAGCAGGATGATGTTGATCATCAGCAGGACGACCCACTGGTTGTCCGAAACAGCCAGAAGCACGGCGGAGCCTTTTTCCACCAGGCCCACAGTGGAGGCCACCCAGGAGAAGAGGCCCGCACAGGTCACCACCAGCATGACCACGGCCGTGGCCCGGATGCTGGCCGCGAAGATCTCGACCAGGATGCTGATGCTGTTGATGGTGCGGTAGATGAACACCCCCACGAACAGGCCGTAAAAAACGGCCACGGCCGCGGCTTCCGTGGGTGTGAACACGCCGCCGTAGATGCCGCCCAGGATGACCACAGGCGTCATGACCCCCCAGAAGGCTTCTTTCAGGGCGGTACCCACGCTCTTGCCGCTGGGCTGGCCCCTGTATCCCCGCTTGCGGGAGATGATGAGCACGGCCGCCATGATGAACAGGGCCACCACGATGCCCGGCACGAAACTGGCGGCAAAGAGCGCGGGCACGGAAACATCGGCCACGCTGCCGTACACGATGAAGGCGATGCTGGGCGGGATGACGATGGCAAGGCCGGAGGTGACGGAAACGGTGGCCGCGGCAAAGGCCTTGTCATACCCGGCCCTGGCCATGCCGGGGATAAGGATAAGGCCCAGGGCCGCCACGGTGGCAGGGCCCGAACCGCTGACAGCGCCCCAGAATGTGGCCACTGCAACAGTGGCCACCGCCAGGCCGCCGGTCATGGAGCCCACAAGAGCTTCCATCAGGGCCACGATGCGTGCGGCGATGCCGGAACGTTCCATGATATAGCCGGCAAGGATGAAGAAGGGGATGGCCAGCAGGGGGAATTTGGCTATGCCTGCAAAAAAGTTGTAGGAAAGCATGCTGAAGCCCAGGTCCCATTGCCAGACGACGACCAGGGCAGAAAAGCCCAGGGCCAGCGCGATGGGCACACGCAGGATCAGCGGGATGGCGAACAGGACCAGCAGCCAGAAAGCCGGATCGTGCAGCAAGGATGTGGTTTCCACACGGGCCTCCTAATAGCTGCCGCTGCGCAGGTCAGCGCAGGCACGTTGCAACATGCGAAAAATGGTCAGTACGGAAAAAAGCGGGGTGGCGATGGTATACCACCAGACAGGGACGGCCAGCGCTTCGGAAATGACTTCCAGCTCGTATTCGTCCCGTACTTCCAGCCAGCCCGTCCAGGCCAAGGCCCCGAAAAAGCCGAGGCAGAGCGCCATGGAGAGCAGATAGCAGCAAAAGCGTAGCGACTTGGGCAGGGCATCGTACAGGATGCTCATGCCCAGATGGCTGCCGTCACGGAAAGAGCGGGCCGAACCGAGCAGGACGATCCAGACGAAGAAGTTGATGGTCAGCTCCTCCGTCCAGGCAAAAGAAAACGGTGTGCAGTAGCGCACGACCACATTGACAAAGGCGATGGTCACCATCACCGCCAGCAGCAGCGCGCCCAGCATCTCTTCCAGGCGCGTATCCAGAAAACGCAGCATCGAATCCATCCGGTGGTTGAAAGGGGAGGGCCGGGCCCTCCCCGCAAAACGAAAAAACAAAATCAGCAAAGCCTGCCGTACGGGGATCGCTCCCTAACGGACAGAGGCCATATCCTCCTCGGCGGCCTTGACAAGGTCGGCACCGATCTTGGCGGTCCAGTCCTTGCGGACGCCTTCCGTGGCCTTGGCCAGGGCGGCGATCTGTTCGTTGCTCAGGCGGGATACCGTCATGCCGTTGGCTTCCATGACCGCGTAACAATCCGTGGTCTCGGGCAGCTTATTGATGCTCTTGAGGTAGGCCAGGGCGGAACCGTCGTCCATGCCCAGACGGGAAAGGGCCTTGCCGTACTTTTCCGTTTCGGCGGCGCATTCCAACAGCAGCTTCTGGTCTTCAGGGCTGAAGGACTTCCAGACGCGGGGGTTAACGCCCAGCATCAGGGGGTCGATGATGTAGTGCCAGTCGCAGTGGAACTTGTGGTAATCCCAGATCTTGAGCGGGATGTTGATGCCGTTGGTGGGGTTTTCCTGACCGTCCACCACGCCCTGCTGGAAGCCGGTGGTGGCTTCGCTCCAGTTCATGTTGACGGGGTTGGCACCCAGGGCACGGAAGGTTTCGATGAAGATGGGGCTGCCCACCACACGGATCTTTAGACCGCGCAGGTCTTCAGGCTTGGTGATGGGGCCCTTGGAGGTGGTCAGCTCACGGAAGCCGTTCTCGGTCCAGCCGATGATCTTGACGCCCTTCTTTTCCACAGCCTGGGTCATCATCTTGCCGGATTTGCCGGCCAGGATGGCATCCATGGCCTTGTAGCGGTTAGGCTGCACGGCCAGGAAGAAGGGCAGGGCGGGCAGGTTCAGTTCCTTGATCTGGGGAGACCAGTTGATGGTCGAGGCCAGGGCAAAGTCGATGGCGCCGTTGCGCAGCAGCAAAAATTCCGAAGTCTGCTTGCCGGCCAGCAGCTGGCTGGAGTGATAGACCTTGATGTTGATGCGGCCTTGGCTGCGCTCGCGCACCAGGTCGGCAAAGAACGTACCGGTCATGCCCCAGCCGGAGGTGGCGCCGGGCACGACGCTCAGTTTGTACTCGCTTTTGTACGGAGCTGCCGTTGCCGGCAGGGCCAGCAGACAGGCGCACACGGCCATGACTGCCCAGCGGTAGAAACCTTTCATGAAACATCCTCCTCAGGATAGAACGTCCTGCCGTGGCCACAGGTCCCCACGACACGCGGCAGCATCTCACAACAGCGGCAGAACGAAATACAGCACAGGCAAAATGACGACCAAGGCCAGGGTGGAAAAGATCCACAGCGCATTGGCCATGTCCACGTCGAGCCCGAACAGGGCCGGAGGCACCAGGGCCGTCATGGCAACGGGCATGCAGGAAAGGACCGTCACGACCCGGAGCGGCAGCCCCCCGTCGATGCTGCCGAGCCCTGCCAAGGCGGCCAGCGGCACCAGCAGCAGGGGAACGCCGATGAATTTGACGATCGCCAGGGCCGCGGCCTCACGCGCGTAGCAGGATACGCGGGAAAGACGCAGCCCGAGCCCGATGGCAAAAAGAAAAAGCACCGTGGCAAGAAGCATGGCGGCCGCAGCCACGGAGCCCAGCGGCGCGGGACGGGGAACGCCCAGCATGTTGAGGGCAAGTCCCAGCCCGAGAGCTGTCAGGATGAGCAGCAGCACAGGATCAGGCCGGAAGGAGCGCAGACGGAACGCACCTTCGCCGCCCCCGAGACGGCGTGCCACAGGAAAGGAGATCCCGAAGTAGAACATTTCTTCGCAGATCCGGAACAATGCCACGATGGCGATGGCCTTTTCTCCAAAGAACATAACGGAGACCAGGGCCCCCACCGCGCCCAGATTGGAGAATGTCCCGCAGCAGTAAAAACTGCCGGTACGCGGCGAATCCAGATGCAGGGCCCGGGCGACACGCAGGGAAAGGAGGCCGCCCCAGATCCAGGAGGCGATGCCCAGAAAGGGAAGGGCCAGCAAACGGGAATCCGGTGAGGGCAGACCCCACAGGGAAAGCATGGCCGAACAGGGAATGAGGCAGAAGACGGCGAAGGTTTGCAGGCGCTTCCGGATGCTTTCCAGCCGGGGACGAGGAATGCACAGCAGATGCTGCGCGGCATGACCCGCGGCAAGACTGAGGAAGATGAGGCAAAGGGAAAGGAGCAACCTGTCCATAAAAACGCGATCCGGATTCTGGCATCGGCGACATGAAGGCCATACATGTCATTTCTGATTCCGATGCCCCTGTCATGCTAGGCGCAGGTCTTTATCTTGTCAAAGCCTATCTGACTGCTTGGAAGATTGTCATGGAGCAGAAGGGCGGGGTAGGCTGTTCGTGCGGGCTGCGCATATGGCCATCCCGGAAGATGCGTGGCCCTTTCCGGACAAGGCCGGCTCCGTCCGGGCGAAGTCCTTTCTCTTCAAGGAGATATCGATGCAGAAAAAACTGCTTGTTTTTCTTGTCCTGCTGCTGATCCTTCCTGTGGCCTGTATGGCCAGAGATTTCGACGGCTTCCGTGCCGATGTGCCCCCGGGATGGGAGGTCATGGAGGAAAAGGGCGCCATGGTGGGGTTCGTATCGCCCGACAGGGAAGCCATTGTGACCGTGACCGTGGCCTCAGCCCAGGATGTCGATCCGGCAGCCTTCGCTGCCGAGATGGCCCAAGGCCTGGGGGGAGCGATATCATGGAAGAAGATGGTGTCTACAGCTTCGCATTCGGGGATAATGGTGTGACTGTCGTCCATGTTGCCGGTACGGATCTGCGTGTGATCTCCATCATCGGAGGACATCCTGCCCTGGAAGGGCTGATAGACAGTATCGAGTGGCGCTAATCTCCGGAAGGGGGAGCAGCCTTGCAGTATCGCATCCGCTGCAAGGCAGTACGGTCTGGCCGGTCGAAAAGATTGCAGGTACGAGGTCGCTCGTGGCGCGTGGCGGTCTTTTGAAGACTCTCTGCCAGGACAGAAAAAGGCGGACATCCGTTCGTGAAGGGATGTCCGCCTTTTATATTGTCTTCAGCGGGAAAGGGAGCGAGAGGCGTGGACATCCTGTCCGGCAGTGCCCGGGGCCTCTCGTCGGGCCTATTTTTTAGTGGCCCTGTCTGGCCGTCAGCGCCCCCCGGTGCGTCCACCAGTGGATCATGCCGACGAACAGAGCACCGCCGGCGATATTGCCCAGGGTGACGGGGATGAGGTTGTGGATGGCAAAGTTGCCCCAGGTCAGACTGGCCAGCGCCTCGGCGGACAGGCCCGAAGCCTTGGCAAAAAGTTCGTTGCCTGCGGCCATGATGCCCGCCGGGATGTAATACATGTTGGCGACACTGTGCTCGAAGCCGGAGGTGATGAACAGCCAGATGGGGAAGAAGATGCCCAGCATCTTGCCGGTCTGGCTGCGGGCGCTCCAGCAGAACCAGACCGCCAGACAGACCAGCCAGTTGCACATCAGGCCCAGGTAGAAGGCGGGCAGAAAGTCCAGGGCGACCTTGCTGGCGGCGATGCGCAGGGTCACACCGCCAAGCATCCCGGCGCCGCTGGCGAGCTGGCCGGACGTGACGATCATGTGGGCAAGGAAGAGGCTGCCCAAAAAATTGCCGATGTAGACGAACAGCCAGTTGCGCAGCATGGCTGCCAGGGTGATGCGTTTTTCCGCAAGGGCCATGCACATGAGCGTATTGCCGGTGAAGAGTTCCGCCCCCGTCAGCATGACCAGCATCAGGCCCACGGGAAAGATGGTGCCTGCCAGACATTTGCCCAGACCGTAGGTCTCCGGCCGGGCGAGCAGGTTGAAGGCGGCCATGTTGGAACCTTCCGCAGCAAAGGCGATGAAGGCCCCGGCCCAGAAGGCGAGCACGATCTGACGCACCCAGCCGGCTTTGGCCTTTTTCTCTCCCATGGCTATCCCAAAGGCCACGGTTTCCGGTTGACTCAGCATAAGCGCATCCATGGTTCCTCCCGGGGATTGTGCTCTTCTGTACAGGGCAAAAAAAAGATTGCCCGGTGAAAACACCAAGCAATCCTTGTTTCGCGTTTTTCCCTGATTGTCAACAGGTTGCGGAGGATAGAGCGTCAATCATCCTGTGGACCGGAGGCGCTGTCCCCCTGAGGGATGCCGTCCGCGATGTCGGCAAGGATGGCCATGACGGCAGCCGCCACCCGACGGGAAGCCTGACCGCTGGTCCCGGGCAGACCCGGATGTGGACAGGGCTGGAGTACGGTTCCTCCGGCGGCGGCCAGGTCTGCGGCAGAGGTGCAGGCGATATGCCAGCCGTTCTGCACGGCGGCCGACCCGGACGGTACCGGAGGAAGCAGCAGGGCACGCTTGCCGGCATACAGGGCCTCCCGCTGCAGGGCAGGCGAGTCCGTCACGACGAAGGTGCTGGCGCATACAAGGGACAGGAAGGCGATGTGCGTCAGAGGCGGCAGGATGCGTATGCCGTCCGGGATCTGCTGCTCCCGCTCCTGGAAACAGGCAAGGGCGGACGGATGCTGCACCAGCAGGACGGGACGCTCCTGCCGGGCGTGCAGGGCCTGCAATCCTTCCAGCAGGGAGCGGATGCCGTCAGGGCTGCGGAGGGCCGCCGGCCGGGAAAGATAGCAAAGGATGAATTCCCCGAAGGTCGCTCCATGACGCTCTGCCTCCTCAAAGGGCTGCAGGCGGGGGCGGTCCTGCTCGAACAGGTCATAGAGGGTATCGCCTGTGACGCAGGTCCCCCGTTCCATCTGCCGGGCATGCAGATCTTGTTCATCGGCAGGATCGAGACAGCAGAGCAGACTGGACAGGCGGTCCGTGAGCTCGGCATGCCGCCCTTCCGGGCTGCTCATGCCTTCCGGGCATTGCCCGGCGCCCACATGGATGACCGGGATACCGTGTTCCGTTGCGGCCAGAGCCGCGGCCAGCGTCGTGACGGAATGGCCGTAGACAAGCACCGCGGCCGGGGCTTCCCGATGCAGCAGCAGACTGGCGCTGCTCATGATGTGGGCCAGCAGGCTCGCATCGGAAAGGGAGGCCGGGGCCGGGCCCAGCCGGTGGCAGGGCGTGACGCCATAGTCGTCGAGCAGGGGAGCCCAGAGGGCGTGATCCCCTCTTTCAGAAGAAAGGACGAGGCGGGGCTCCCAGGCACGGAAACTCCGTACCGTACGTTCTACGGGGATATGCTGCAGCAGCTGGGAGCGGCTGCCGACAAAGACCAGGACGCGCATGCTCATGATCAGGCCTCCCGCATCACGAAAGCCGGTGGGGACGGCGCAAGCGGGCCCACACGCTGCTGAGGGCGAACCAGACGCAGGCCACAAGGATCATGGTGGCGCCGCTGGCCGTGGACATCCATTCCTGTGCCGAGAGCAGCAGACCGGCTACCCCGGACGTGACGGCCACGACCTGGGCCCACCAGAACATGCCGCCCGCCGTCTGGGCAAAGTTGCGGCCTGCCGCCGCCGGGACGATGAGCATGGCCGTGACCAGCAGCACGCCCACGGTCCAGACGCAAAACATGATGACCAGGGCCAGCAGACCGGAAAAGGCGTATTGCCACAGGCAGACATTGATGCCGTGGACACGCGCCATGACAGGATTGAGAGCGATATAGAGCAGACGGTTGTAACCGATGATCTGAAAGATCAGCAGGGCGACGAACAGAACGGCCAGACAAACGATCTCGCCCTGGCTCACGGTCAGCACGTCACCGTAAAGGAATTGCTGCATGGTGCGGGCCATGCCCGGCTGGCGGCTGACAACGGCCAGACCGAAAGCCACGACGGCCGAAAAGACGATGCCGATGACCGTGTCCGAGGAAAGGGCGCTGCCCCGGCGGACGGCCATGACGGCCAGACCCACCAGCACGCCGAACGCAGGCATGGACCAGTGCGGGTCAATCGAGAGCAGCAGGCCCAGAGCCACACCGGCAAAGGCCGAATGCCCGATGGCATCGGAAAAGAAGGCCATGCGGAAGGAGATGACCTCCACTCCCAGGGCGGCTGTCATGGGGGTGAGCAGCAGGACGGCCAGCAGGGCCTGCTGCATGAAGCTCAGCTTGAGGCAGTCCAGCGGCAGCAGGGAAAGCATATGGCAGATGGAGGAGATATCAGGCATGGCGCTGCCCCTTGTCTTCCCTGCCCGCAGGGGCCATGCGCAGGGCGTGGCACAGGGCGCCGCACTTGTTGCAGGCGGCTTCAGGGTGTTCGCACTGGTTGGGGTAAAGATGGATGGGCACGCCGAACAGCTTCATCAGGGTAGGGGCCAGCAGGGTCTGCTGGGGCGGCCCCTGGGCAATGACCTTTTTGTTCAGCCCGATAACGTGATCGGCGTAATGGGCCGCCAGAGGCAGGTTGTGGGTCACCATGAGCTGGGTAAAGCCCTGTTGCTGCCGGGCATTGTCGAGGACCTCCCAGAAAAGGCGTTCCCCCTGAAAGTCCACTCCCGCCGCCGGTTCGTCCAGCAGCAGGATCTCGGGCTCACGGGCCAGGGCTGCGGCCAGCAAGACGCGGCGCAGCTCCCCGCCGGAAAGGTCGCTCATGCGACGGCGGATGAGGTGTTCCGCATGCACGGGCGCCAGAGCCGCACGGGCGCGCCGGGAAGCACTGCCCTTGATGCCGAGCCAGAGGGGACGGCGCTGGTGCCCCAGGGAAAGGAATTCGGCCACGGTCAGGGGCAGGGCGCTGTCCATCTGTAGGTTTTGCGGCACATAGGCCAGGCGGGGTCTCCGGCCGCTTTTCCCCTGCATGCGGATCTCGCCGGTATAGGCGATCTCGTTGATGATGCAGTGCAGCAGGGTGCTTTTTCCCGCGCCATTGGGGCCGACCAAGACCGTGCTGCTCCCCTGGGGGACGGCAGCCGATATGTCCTGCAGGATGTGGAGATCCCCGCGGCGGACATCCACATGGGCGATGTCGATGGCCGCAGGCTGATTAGTGAGAGAAGGCATTTTCGAGGATCTGGCAGTTGTTGCGCATCTGCTGTTCAAAATGGTTCACAGGAGTATTTTCCGGCCCCGAGGCCATGGAATCCAGCTGGATGACGGGGATGCCCGTCTCGGCGGCCAAGGTCTCCAGAGGACGGGGCGAGAACTGGGGCTCGCCTATGAGCAGGGCGGGCCGCTCTTTCTTGATGTGCTCGATGCATTCCAGCAACCGGGCGGCAGAGGGGGCCTGCTCTTCGTTCTCCTGCAAAACGTCTATGACCTTCAGGCCTGCGGAACGCATCATGTACGCCAGGGAATCGTGTTGCAGCAGCACGCAGGCACCGGGATGGGCGGCCCCCAGGGCGGCAAGCCGGTTTTCCAGATCCAGCAGGCCCTTTTGCAGGGCAGCGGCATTGCGCCGGACGGTTTCCGCCTGTTCCGGGCAGGCACGGATCAGGGCCTCGGCCATGGTCCCGGCCATCTGGGCCGCAGCAGCAGGAGAAGTGAAGACATGCGGGTTGTCATCGTGATGATGATCGTGCCCTTCTTCCTCATGGTCGGAGCGGCCGGCAAGCAGGGCGATGCCCTGGCTGCAGTCGGCTTTGCGGGCTTCGGCCTGGGCCAGGGCCGGGGCGAAAGCTGCCTCCAGGCCAAGGCCGTTCATCAGGATCACGTCCGCAGTCGCCACCTTGGTCAGGTCGGCCGGGGTCGGCGCGTAATCATGCGGGCAGCCGGTGGCGGCAGGGATCAACAGGTCGAGCCGGACATTTTCCAGACCGGCCACCAGAGGACGGGCCAGCTGCCAGACGGGGTACGTTGTTGCCAGGACATGGACGGGTCGTGAGGCCGCCTGCAGGGACAGGGGCAGCAGCGACAGGAGGGCCAGGATCAGGAGGCTTGCAGCCGTTCGAGAGCTGCATCGGGGAGCGATTGCGAGCATAGGATGAATCCGAAAATGATTTTCAAAAAACTTAGTAAAGAACTCGGCTGTCTGTCAACCACAGACTTGCCAGCCTCTCCGGCGGGCATTATGCTGGCAGGAAGACGTCTTGGCAAGGCCTTTTGTGGCCGCCAGTGGCAGGAGGGAGCGTGGTACGGATCGCCGGTGTCGTTTTGGCGGGGGGGCGTTCCCGGCGTATGGGCCGGGACAAGAGCCTGTTGCGGCTGGGAGGGGATACTGCCCCGACCCTGCTTGAACGGAGCGTCGCCCTGCTGCGGCCGCTGTGTGAACAGGTCTGGGTCTCGTGCCGTGCCGGGCAGACGTATGCCCGGCAGAATTGTGTGCCGGATCTTCTGCCGGCTTCCGGCCCCATCTGCGGCGTCCATGCGGCTCTGGTCCGTGTCCGCGCGGAAGGTATCCCTGCGGTGCTGGCACTTTCGTGCGACCTGCCGCTCATGCATACGGGCATGTTGCGACGTCTGGTCGCAGCGTTTGCCGCCTCTCCCCGCCAGTCCCTGATGACGGCCTTCATGGCGCCCAATGGCTGGACGGAATCCCTGGCCGCCATCTACCGGGTGGAGGCCGCCCCTTTTCTGGAAGCTGCTGTGGCCCGAGGGCATCTCAAGATGCGGGAAGCCGTGCCCCTCGAACTGCAATGCTTCGAAAAGTACGGGGCGGAAGACGCCCGTGCTTTTTTCAATGTCAACACACCGCAGGATCTGCAGCAGGCAGCAACCGCCCTGGGGGGGGACCATAGCGCAGGAGACGGGTGAGAAATTTGCCGAAATCCCTGACCGGGCTTGAATCTGCGGCCTGCTTGGGATATTATGCACAATATCCTGCAAATCGTTTTCCCGGCCTTCTGTAAAACGGCTGATCCTGCCGTCCCTTGTTTTTTCGGACGAGGAAGAGAATGTTTTTAAGCAAATTTTTCAAACGGTTTACCAGCGATAAAAAAGGCAGCTCCGCCTCGGACTGCAGCCCGGAACATACGTTTGCCGTCCGGCATCATCGCTTCAAACTGTTTTTGACGGCCTGGAACAAATTCCAGGAGAACATGACCTCACTGGAATATACCCTGTGCTGTGACCATCCCTTTGGCCTGCACAGGGTCCGGGCCCTGTGCACCAGCGTGGCCACGCAGGTGTACCAGTGCATCCAGCATCTCGAACGCCTCAATCCTTCCCAGTGCAAGGCCCTGTACGAACGCTTCGACCATTTGCAGACAGCGGTTGCCAGTGAGGTCTACCCGCATGTGCAATTACTGGAGGGACCGTACATCATCCCGCTGGAAGAGGCGGGCCGTGCAGCGGAGGCCCATCTGGCCGACAAATCCACGGCCCGTCTTGGCGAGCTGCGCCGTCAGAGCCCCGATGTGGTCCCTGACGGTTTCGTGGTGACGGCCGCAGGCTGCATGAGCCTGTTTGCCGGTACGGGGATGCTGGAAGAGATGAACCGGCGCATCCAGGCCGCAGGGGGGTACCTCCCCGAGACCTTGCAGGATCTTTCGGAAAGCCTGAGCGAACTGACGGAAAGCACGCCGTTACCGGACAGGCTGGTGGAAGAATTTTGTGCCGTGCTGGCGGAGCTGCGCAAAAAATGTCCGGGCGAGATGCGCCTGCTGTTCAAAGGGCGCTTGTGGCCCTGCATGGATGACGGCGAGGACACGCCGGGCACGGATCCCGGGCTGCTGGTCTGGGGCCCCACTGTCTCCTTGCATGCCTCCGATATGGATATCCTGGCTTCCCTGCATACGACGCTGGCCCGCAAGCAGCAGGCCCAGGCCCTGGTTTACCGGCGTGCCCGCGGCCTGATGGAAGCCAATGCCCGCATCTGCATCACCTGCCTTGCCGTGGAGGAGGACAGCTTTGGCGGCATGGCCCATACGGCCAACCCCATCGACCTGAAGGGCGGTAACGTCCATATCTATTTCTGTAACGGGCTGCCGCAGGACATGGAATACTCGCTGGTGCCCGTCAATGTGATGCATGTTTCCCGGACCCCGCCGTACAAAGTCAGCGCCCGATGTATGCATGACGCCGAGGACGGCAGTTCCTTTTCCGATCAGGCCGCCGCTGATGTGGCGGCCTTGGCCATGGAGCTGGAAAATATGTCCGGCTGTCCCCAGTCCATGGTCTGGCTGCGCACGCCGTCCGGCCGGACGCAGGTGCTCATGGCGCGCCCCATGGTCATCAAGGCCCGGACCCAGGAAGAGCGTGAAGACGAGGCCGAGTCCCGCGCGGATGACAATCTGCCCGCGCCCCTGCTGACCGGCGGCGTCACCACCAGCCGCGGCAGGGCCTGCGGCCCGGTGGTCATCGCCCGTTCCTGGTCTGATGTCCTGGATTTTCCTGACGGCGGCATCCTGGTGGTGCAGCGCGATCTGTACCAGTGGGCTTCGCTGGTGGACCGTGCCGGGGCCATCATCGCCGAGGACGGCCTGCTGGGCTCGCGCCTGTTCTCCCTGGCCCGCGAGTTCGGCATCCCGGCCATGTTCGGCCTGGCCGGAGCCATGGAAAAGCTGACCCCGGGCGACAAGGTGACGGTCTGCACGGAGATGGGCTGTGTCTTCACCGGCCAGCTGGACGAGCTGCTGGCCCAGGCCCGTCCGCCCCGCGACTATCTGCCCGGCAGCCCCGTGTACCGGGTGCTGCAGCATGCGGCGGAACATATCCTTCCCCTGACCATCGACGTGGACAGCGTGGATTTCAAGGCGGCCAACTGCCAGACCTATCATGATATCGCCCGCTACTGTCATGAAAAGGCCGTCAGCGCCATGTTCACCCTGGGGTCCGACAAGCAGTACGCGGCCCAGCGCATCAAGCAGCTGCGGGACAAGGTCCTCAAACAGTTCTGGGTCGTGAACCTCAATGACGGCTTCGGCAAGGTCCAGCCCGGCCCGGTCATCGATGTGGAGGACATCACCTCCATCCCCATGCAGGCTATCTGGCACGGCATGAACGCCTATCCCTGGCAGGGGCCCCCGCCGGTGGACGGCAAGGGCTTCCTTTCCGTGCTGTTCGAGGCCACGGCCAATCCCAATCTGGATCCGGCGGCACAGACGGCCTACTTTACGGAAAAGAACTATTTCATGGTTTCGCGCGACTATTGCAGCCTGCATTCGCGCTTCGGCTTCCATTTCGTCTCCGTCGAAGCCCGGCTGGGGGACCGTACGCCGGAAAATTACGTGGCCTTCCAGCTGCGCGGCGGGGCGGCCAATATCGAGCGCCGCATCCTGCGGGTGCGCTTCGTGGCCGATCTGCTGTGGGAATTCGGCCTGACGCCGGTGGTCCGCAATGACGCCGTGACAGCGCGCCTTGAAGGCATGGATATGGAAGAAGGCCAGTGCCTGCTGGCTGTGGCAGGCTATCTGACCATCCATACCCGCCAGCTGGACATGATCATGCAGGACAGCGCCAAGGTGGCGGCGACCCGCAAGACCATGCTGAACCATTGCCGTATCTTGCTGACTGGTGGAGACCTTTCCCAGATTTCAGCCAAGGAGGAGTAGATGCCTTCCACACGGGAATACAGACGCATCTTCCGCCGTCTGTTCGTCACGCATCTGGGGCTTGCCCTTTTGCCGCTGGTGGCACTGGGGATCTTCAGCATAGACCGCATCAATTCCATCTATGATGAAAAGATCTCTGCCGGTATCGAAGCCGTTTGCAGCAGTAAACACCGGGCGCTGGATACCTTTTTGCATGAGCGCGTTTCCCAGATAAAAACGCTGGCCTTTACGCATGACCTTGCCGAATTGCGGGATCCCGACCGGCTGAGCCGTATCTTCACGGTCATGCAGCAGAGCGGGCGCTCCTTCGTGGACCTTGGCATCATCGGCATGGACGGCCGCCACATCTCCTATGTGGGGCCGTTCGACCTGCGTGATGCCAACTACGTCAATGCGCCTTGGTTCACCGAGGTACTGCGCAAGGGCGTTTTCGTCAGCGACGTGTTCATGGGCTTCCGTAATGTGCCGCATTTCATCATCGCCGTCCTGCGTCATGAAGGGGGCGAGAGCTTCATCATGCGTGCCACCATCGACATGGAAGCCATCAACAGCCTGCTGCAGCGCGTGTACTCCGGGGAGCGCAGTGACGCCTTCCTGATCAACGAGCAGGGCGTGCTGCAGACCGATTCCCGCGATTACGGCCGCATCCTGGAACACTTTGATGTCACCTTGCCCAACGTGCTGCGTCAGGGCATCGCCCTTGTGCCCCTGCCGTCCCAGCCGGGAGACAGCGTCAGCAAGGAGCCTTTGGCGGCCATGATGCATCTGGATTCCATGCCCTGGCTGCTGGTGGTGGTGGACGATGTGCGGGAAAGCCTGGCTCCGCTGCACCGCCTGCGCATCTATATCCTGCTTTTCGTGGGACTGGGTGCCGTGCTGGTCACGGTGGGTGCCTTCCTGGGGACGCGCTACATCGTCTCTTGTCTGACGGCCGCCGACCGCAAGCAGGCCCATATCGACGCCCGCATGCTGCAATCCAGCAAGATGGCGGCTCTCGGCAAGATGGCCGCAGGCGTGGCCCATGAGGTCAACAATCCTCTCATGCTGATCCAGGAGAACGCCGGCTGGATCCGTGACCTGCTGCAGGACGAGAACCCCAAGAACATGGTCAATTACGACGAGATCATGGAGAGCACGGACAAGATTGAAAAGCACGTGCAGCGTGCCAAGGGGATCACGCAGCGCATGCTGGGCTTTGGCCGGCGCATGAATCCCGGCCGCTCGGAGATCATGGTCAACGTTCTGGTGGATCAGGCGACGGAGTTTCTCAAGACCGAGGCCCGCGGCCGCAATATCACCATTGAAAAGGACTTTTCCGCCGATGTGCCGGTCATCCTTTCCGATTCGGCCCAGCTGGAGCAAGTGTTCATCAACATCATCGACAATGCCATCGACGCCATAGGCAAGAATGGCTCCATCGCCGTGCGCACCGAACCCTGGGAGGATGGCGCACGCATCTACTTCAAGGATACGGGGCCGGGCATGGACGAAGAGACCATGCAGCGTATCTTCGATCCTTTCTTCACCACAAAGGCAGTGGGCGAGGGTACAGGGCTTGGCCTGGCCATCTGCTTTACGATTCTGGAAAAGCTTGGTGGCCGTATAGAGGTCAGCAGCGTTGTTGGGCAGGGGACGACATTCTGTATCAGCCTGCCCGCGGAACCGCCGAGCCAACCCCTTGAAACCAGCGAAGACGCTTAGGAGAATGCCATGCACGCACTCTTTGTTGATGATGAAGTGGAATTCCTGCAGCTGATGGAAAAACGTCTGTCCCGCCGCGGCATGACCATCGTGACGGCTCCTGACGGGCAGAGCGCGCTGGATATCGTCACGGAGGCTATGAAGCAGCCCGAGACCATGTTCCAGGTGGTGGTCATGGACGTGCGCATGCCCGGCATGGATGGGCTGGAAACGCTGCGCCACATGAAGAAGATCGCCCCCAAACTGCCTGTGCTGCTGCTGACGGGCCATGCCTCCCTCGGTGTGGCCGTGCAGGGCATGGATCTGGGGGCTTACGACTATATGCTGAAGCCCGTGGCCATCAACGAGCTGATCATCAAGATGGAGGAGGCGGTTCGCGCCGCTGCGTGATATGTCCATATTTACACGATTGCGACACTTGCTGGGCGGGCAGAAAGAGCTGAGCCCCGAGGATCTGGCACGCGAGGAAGAGCTGAAAAAGCAGCTCCGCGAACGTTGTGCCCGGTTCCGTCGCCTGCTGTCCTCCAACAAGAACGCGCTCGAGATCATGAGCGAAGTGGAAGAGGCCCTGGCCGGTTCGCGACCCTTCGGCATGAGCTATGTTCGCGGTGCCGGTACGCGGGCGGCAACGGCCGTGTACCAGATGGTACGCGAGCTCAACGCGCTTTCCGACAACCAGTACGAAAGTTTGCAGACCGCTTTCAATGATGTCAGCGGCCGCATCACCGACGTGCTGGAGCGGAAGAGCCTGGTCACGGACGGCCCCCTGCTGCTGCCCCTGACGGACATCCGTCTGGGGGACATGCCGCAGGTCGGCGGCAAGATGGCCAATCTTGGCGAAGTCTCCGCCAATGTGGGGCTGGCCGTGCCGGACGGTTTTGCCGTGACGGTCAACGCCTATCATGCCTTCATGGAATACAACGGGCTGCGTGACGAGATCTCCCGCCGCATCCAGAGCGCGGACATGGACAGCATGGACGATCTGTTCAGCCTGTCGGCCGCATTGCAGCAGTGCATCCTCAACGCGCCCTTGCCGCCGCAGCTGGAGCAGGCCATCGAAGAGGCCGTGGCGGGCATGGTGGAACGTTGCGGCAGCGAGCTGCGCCTTGCCCTGCGCAGCAGCGCCGTGGGCGAAGATGCTCTGGGCGTGACCTTTGCTGGTCAGTACAGGTCGGAATTGAATGTCCTGCCCGAAGAAGCCTGCGAAGTCTGGAAGGAGATCGTGGCCAGCAAGTACGCGGTCACGGCCATGAGCTACCGTTTCCAGCGCGGCATCCCGGATGAGGCCGCGCCCATGAGTGTGGGCGTGCTCAGCATGGTGCAGGCGCTGGCCGGCGGTGTGGCCTACAGCCGCGACCCCGTGGCCAGCCGGCAGGGAAGGGGACAGGTGACGCTCAATGCCGTTCCCGGGCTGCCCCAGGCTGTGGTGGACGGGGCCGTTACGCCGGACGTGTTCGCCTTCAGTCGCCAGAATCCGCCGGAACTGCTTGAAAAGCATATCGCCTACAAGGCGTTCCGCCTGGATTGCGCTCCCGAGGCGGCACAGGGCGTCAGCCGTTCCGATCTGGAAGGCGAGGCTGCTGTCCGTCCCAGCCTGACGGATGCCCAGGCCCGTGAGCTGGCGCAGGTTGCCCTGGCGCTGGAAGAATTCTACAACGAGCCGCAGGACGTGGAATGGGCGCTGGAACCCTATGAGGGCAATACGCGTATCGTGGTCCTGCAAAGCCGTCCGCTATTCGAGAGCGCGCCCGACCAGGTGGAGGAAGCCCCGGCGGCAGTGGCCGGAGAAGAAGACCCCGGCGATCTGCCCGTCCTGGCACAGGGCGGTATGGCCGTCAGCTCCGGGGTGGCTGTGGGACCTGTTTTCGTGGCCCGCAAAGACGCGGACATGCTTTCTTTCCCGCGAGGCGGCATCCTGGTCATCGAACGGGCGCAGCCCCGCTGGGCCACGCTGCTTTCACGGGCTGCGGGCCTGATCAGCGAAACGGGCGGCATGGCCGGGCATCTGGCCTCTGTGGCACGGGAATACAAGCTCCCGGCCCTGTTCAGTCTGAAGGATGCCAGCCATCTGCTGGAAAATGCCGGTGAGGTCACGCTGCTGGCCGACCGGGGCACGGTACTGGCCGGGAGCCATCCCGAATTGATCCCGGCAGGGGCGACGCCCCCCAACCTTATGGCCGGGAGCCCCGTCTATCAGCGCCTCAAGGAACTGGCGGCCCTGATGACGCCCCTGCATCTGCTGGACCCGGATTCGCCGGATTTCTCGCCGGCCAATTGCACCAGCCTGCACGACATCACCCGCTTCTGTCATGAAAAGGCCGTGGGCCTGATGTTCGACAGCGAGGCGGCCCTCAACCGCAACATGGGCAAACAGCTCAAGGTGGGCGTCAAGCTGCAATACTGGGTCATCGACATGGATGACGGCTTCAAGCGCAGCGTCAACGGCCCGCTGGTGGAGCTGGGGGACATCGCCTGCAAACCCATGCTGGCCCTGTGGAACGGCATGGTGGCCGTGCCCTGGGCCGGGCCGCCGGCGACCAGCGCCTCTGGCTTCATGAGCGTCGTGTTCGAGAGCACCATGAATCGGGAGCTGGAAAGTACGGCGCCTACGGCCATGGCTGACAAAAACTTCTTCATCATCGCCTCGCGCTATATGATCCTGCAGGCCCGGTACGGGTACCATTTCTGCACGGTGGAATGTCTTGCGGGCGAGGATGAGCACGAGAACTTCGTCAGCTTCCAGTTCAAGGGCGGGGCAGCGGACGTCAGCCGCCGCATCCTGCGCGCCAGGATGCTGGCCGACCTGCTGGAGAGCCACGGTTTCCGCGTGGACATCAAGAATGACTCCATGTTTGCCGTGGCGGAAGCGTACAATGCCGAGGAGACCCTGCGCCGGACGCGTCTGATCGGCTATCTGCTGATCCACAGCCGTCAGGTGGACATGATCATGAAGGATACCGTGCGGGCAGCGGCCCTCAAGGAAAAACTGGCCGGAGATATGGCAGCGCTGATGGCAAAGCCCTTGCAGTTCAGCTGATCGGCGGCTGCGGTTGACACGCGTACGGCGTTATATTAGAAGACGGCATGCCTTTTCCGCTCTGGAAAAGGCAGCTTGGGCAGTTAGCTCAGCTGGTTGAGCACCGCCCTTACAAGGCGGGGGCCACAGGTTCAAGTCCTGTACTGCCCACCAAGGAAATCAAGGGGTTACGGATAAATCCGTAACCCCTTTTTCTTTTGTCCCAACACCATTCCCAACACGCACGCGAAAAAATAGCACCAAGTGATGAAAAATCTTCGTGCGTAATCATGCTGCTTGTCTGCGGATTACCTTCTACGTTTCTCGCTATCTCCCTAGAGCACCTGGTCTGCCTCATTTCCACCAGACTCCCTTTTTCATCAAAAGGGAGTCTGGTCATTTTGGGTACATTCAGTACAAGTAGTCATCAGGAAAAAGGTTCTTAGCCTGAAGGAGTCCTAAGGTGAGAGATGAAGTGGATACCGAACAAATTGCGCAAAAGTGGCTGACCGAGAAGCAGGTAAGTGTTTTGACGGCAATGAGCCTTTCGACACTCCGTGCCCACCGTTTTAAGAGGTGTGGTTTACCCTACACGAAATTTGGGAAATCTGTTCGCTATGCCCTAGCTGATGTCGAGGCATTCATGAAGGAGCACAAAATTTTTCCTGCAACTGGAAATCCATAGTTGTAGATCCCCCTGAGTCGTGAACGGTGAACCAGCCCAGCGAAGGAGAAACCACCATGATAGACCTGTACCCCCCTTAACCCACCACTCGAGTCTCTGGATAGCTATCCTACAAATATCGTAAGAATTTTTCCCCTTTCACCCTTTAGCACGGATTGAGTCCTGACTGCTGCTCTTTAAAAATTGATAGGGATTTCAAGGAACTGTTTTAGTAAGAAATAAATTCTAGTTACCTATAGGAGAATACAATGCTGCGTGATAAGGATTACGAGTTTCTGAAGTTTGCATTTTTAAAGGAATTTATTCTAGATTCCGCAAGACATATTGAGTCTACTTGCGATAAGTATCGTACTGTTTTTGATGATATAACCTATTGGCGTAAAAATACTTTTGCCTATGTGTATTACACGAATAATTATGATAAGGAAAAAAATTTCTACAATAACTGTATGGCTTATTATGAATGTGAATTGTATCAAGCATTACTTGAAGCACTTAAGTCAATGGGGATTAGCAGTTCCTCAATATTCGATGTTCATAAAATAAAAGGAACTGATGTAATCAGTGACATCTTAACTAGAAATTATGATGCACATCGATACAAACGTTATAGCCTTAAAAAGATAGGCTGTTTTGAATATAAAAATAAACTAATGCAGTATTCTGATGAGATCGAAGATACTATATTTGGAAAAATAAAAATATACTATATTAAGTATGAATATAAAAGTGAAAATAGTATAAAGCGCTTGTGGATTCCAGCAATGCATGCATTAGAAAGGCAAGTTATAGGTCTACTTCCTCTACCAGCAACCTGCCTCAATAAAGAGAAGATTGAAAAAAATGATACTCAGACAATCATATTTTTTGCTTCTAGTGAAGTTGCGTTAGAATGGTGCCTCATTGATAAAAAATATAAGTTACTCGATGACGGTGGATATATAGTCTCTGGTATATTCGATGACAGGCACTATGAGGATGTAGATCTGAAAAATATTCTGTGCGGGAAGAAAGTTGTTTTGGTTGCTTCTCATGAAGATGAGCGTCTTGATGGGTTAAAAAATATCATCAAGGTACTTGAGGACGCAACTTACTTGTTGTATATTTACCCTTGGCTCATTACAGAATTGCCCTATTCGAGAGAGGATTTCCACAGTAACAGCATCATGTACGCAAGAGCTGAAAAGAACGACTACTTCTCAAATCTGGAAGATCCGGTCCTGCTGCTGAAGAAAATCGAGAGAGAGGCTCTCTCCGTAGATGAGTACAAGAAATGGAGAAAGGCTATCACCACACCTGAGGTAGCTCCCGGAGAGGCTTCTGGGGAACTCTGCTTGGCCTCTATGAGCGAAATAATGGCTACGAGACAGATGATGCCTAAACAGCCACTGTCTTGGGAGAGGCTGTTTTCTCAGTCGTCGTATGTTATGCTGTGGGGGCCAACCAATTCCTACAAATCTCACGTTACGGCCAAGATCGCCTGTGGGCTTGCTGGAGGACATGAGGTGTTTGGTCTCAGCACAATGGGGAAACACAGGGTAGCCTACTATGATGGAGAAAACGATGAAGAGGCACTGTGCGAAATCATTGCCAGGGTCGGAGAAAACTCCTCTCTCGAAAATCTCCTGTTCCAGAAAGCCCATATGAACCTCCTCAAGAACAAGGAGAAAATCTTTGAGGACTTACGCAGGCAGAACGTTGATATCGTCATTATCGACAACGTCAGCTCGCTAATTCCTGAGGCGACACATGGAGGAACAGGATTTTACACTGACTTTGCCGAAGAGCTGAAGAAACTGGGGATTGCGATGCTGCTCGTCCACCATGCCAACAAAACAGGGCAAGCTCGTGGAGACAACACGCTGGAAAATCTGTGCAAGACGATTTTCTACGTCAAGACTGTCGGTGAAGGCGACCTGGAGAATGTTGACGACTGTTTCTCGAATCCAGTAAGGCAGGCTCTTCAAAAAGGAAATGCTGTGGTCCAGTTGTCCGTGAAAAAATGGAAGCAGGGGGCATGGCATCCTACTCTGATGCTGGAACACGATGAGAACGCACAGCGCTTTGAGCTGCTTGCAGGCACATGGGAAAAAAGAGCTCCTGAGCACTCCGAGCAGCCGATAAACCCTGATACGGAAAGCACTCCCAATTCCCGTGAGCAGGTAGCCGAAACTCAGCAGGAGATGGGCAAGGACGCCTCTCTTTCCCCTGATGCCAACAAGGTGCTGAAGGCAGTTGAAGAAGGGAGATCCGTGAGCAGGCAGGAGATCGAGGATGTCACAGGACTGAGCAAGGGCAAAACGATTCAGTGCCTTAGTAAGCTGGTTTCAGAGAAAAGACTGGCAAAGTGCGGTCAAGGCAAGGGGACCTACTATACCCCGATTACCCGCTAACCCCACTGGGAAACAGCGCAGTTGAGCTATAAAACCCCCTTGGGAGGTTCGAGCCCCCAAGGGGGTTTTCTGGTTTCTTCCGTACCAATTTCGCCTGAATGAGGCCGAACTGTGGCGAAAATTTGGAGATGCTGTCTCCGTTTACGCTTCGTTTGCGTGCCCAATGCGTCGTAAATCAAGCGAATAATTTTCTACTTTCTAAAAAAGATGATATATTTCAATATGATAATCTAGTATGCCTGGGGAGAAATAATTTTCTGTAAAGGACACTTCTGAAACTCCTCTTCGCCTGGTGCTCCTGTATTCCATCTGCTGCTGAGATAGGCTGGTCTTTTACCCTTCCGATGCCTTGGGAGGATAGCGACTTTTCCTGGCCATGTGCTTTCCTGGATTCTCTCTACTCCCTCAACCAACACTAACCAGACTCCTCCGGAGGAGCACGAGAGAAACATTGCTGAAATTGGATTCGTAAGACTATGACATTGGGGAGGAACAGCACGCTTTTTGATTTAAGGAAAACGTGGTATGTCCGAGGCATAGAGAGTGTAGGATTTTGTGGTATCCCCTAATTGGGGGGATGATTCACGGAGCTTCCTCATCCAGGTGGAGGAGAGGAAGAAAGGCGTTTTGCGTGCAGATGTGCACAGCTCGACACATGGAAAAAATTTCAGGTAGGCAAGCGAGTAGTCTGAAACGGCGCAGACATGGCTGATTATATCTTGAAGCTCTTTGAGAAGGGGTGATTTAGCTTTCCGCTAGGGATACGAAGATCCCTCAAACTTTGTACAGGGAAGAAGGGGAAAAGCGTAATCCCCTCCGAGGGAAGGTAGAGTTTTGGGGGATTTAAGAAATATCTCTCACTATTGCTGGTGTAGAGCCTAGTATATTTTATCTGATAATGGAGGATATAGTGAACTACTTGTATGGATTGCTTTATGTCATAGCTGTATATATATTTAATTATATTCTAATAAATAGTGACTTTTTCTCTATAAATATTTTTATAATGAGTTTGTATATAAGTCTTGTTTCGATATCTATATTTATGATGTATCGGCACTATTCAGAGGTGCGCGCAATCTGTTATTCATCTTTAACGAAGGTAATATTTTTTAGCACGATAAAAATTATTGCTTTAGCCTGTGTATCAAGTGTTACTGCTATTTTTTACTGTGTAAATATTTCTTTGTATTCATGCAATGTTGTTGATGATTGGCGTGTTGCGGCTTGTCTTCCAATTATTTTGTTTGTATCTACAATGGTATGTCACAAATTTTATAAAGAGTGGGGAAAACGGTCAAAAGCTATTCAAAAATCAATAATTTCCATTGCCTGTATAAGTGCCTTGATTGTCTCATGTATATCTGTTTCAAGTTTTTATAAGATAAATGAGTCCTTTAGTGAGAAAGAAAAATCGCTTATTTATGAAAATATAAGAGATTTAGGTTTTTCTTCTATTCTTTCAAATGTAATACCTTTTTATGGAATATATTCCGGTATAAAAGTTTATAAACGGTATTCTGATCTTGAAGATGGTAAAAGAAAGTACAATCCGTACTATACAACATTCGGAGATGTTAGCACTGCTGCGTGTACGCTACCTAAAAAATCGTCTTTTATTATATTCATCAAAAGAATTGTTATCTTTTTCGATGTATTTTTTAATTGGCTGGCTAATCAGCTTGGGGGATTTGGATTGTGTATCATGTTTATCCAGGAGTTTTTAAGTGAGTTTTCTTTGGCATCTATATACTGTATACAGTTGATGTTATGGTGCGTTCCGTTTGGCTCTGTCCATAAAAAATACTGCGAAGTCTATGGTAAGGATCCAGTATCTATTAAAAAATTTTATGTGAGTAATATAAAGGTTTTTGTGCTTATATATTTTTTTGTATTTTCTGTATTGAATATTACACTATTCTCTTGATGATTCAGGCGAGATCCTCCGTTTTTTTACGATGGATGCTGCTGAATATATGAAACAGCTCAAGGCCGCGTGGACTTTTTTTTAATTTTCGTGAACACCACTTTGTGAGGGGGAGGGATTCATATTTTATATTCATCTATTTGAAAATACATAATATATTTATTCAAATCTTGTGTCCTGCTAGAAATTTTTCGAGGTGAACATTCGGGAAAGAAAATGGCTATGCCTGGAAATGGATTCTACAAAACCATTGCATTGAGGGAGGAATAGCACGCTTTTTGATTTAAGGAAAACGTGGTATGTCCGAGGCATAGAGAGTGTAGGATTTTGTGGTATCCCCTAATTTTTAGGATGATTCACGGAGCTTCCTCATCCAGGTGACGGAGAGGAAGAAAGGTGTTTTGTGCGCATCTACACACAGCTCGACACATGGAAAAAATTTCAGGTAGGCAAGCGAGTAGCCCGAAACGGAGCAGGCATGGCTGATTATATCTTGAAGCTCTTCGACAGGGAGCTGATTCGTTTTTCCGCGAAGGATACCGGTGATATTCCTGAGATTTCCATAACGCACATAGATCAGGATGCTCTGTCATTCATGCCGCTTGGAATGGAAGTGTCGGATAGGGGCCTTGCCCGTTGGCTGAAGCACAGAAAGATTCCCAGGAACAGAGCGTACATCCATTCGTTTCTGGCAAAGACCGGTCTATCTGCGAATAGCACAATGGGCATCATAGATGTCAGCAAGGGGCTTTCTCTCAACGACAGCTACTGGGTTGTACGGGAAGGGGATTCCAAAACCTTTGACCAGTGCAATCTTTACGACAATAAATTCAGCGAGTTGTTAGCCAATATTGCTTTTACCGGCTATGGCAGCTCTGTTCGTACATCTGTAGTATCAAGTCCTGAATTCACAACGAACGGTATGCTTCCCAAGTGCTGGCGCAGGCAATCTGGTAAAATATACCTTTATAAAGGTGGTACTGTAGGGGCATCAAATACAGGAAATGAGCCCTATTCAGAATACTATGCATGGCAGATTGCCCAGATACTCGGTGTGAATGCAATCGAGTATAATATCGCCAAATGGAAATCGAGACTTTGCTCAAAGTGTGAAATTTTCACCAGTAAGGATATTTCATTTGTTCCTGTGGGCAATATTGTGAAGCAAGGAGGAATGCAGGCAGTCATCGATTACTATGGAACGCTTGATTCTAAGTATAGGGACATGCTGGAGGATATGTTCGTCTTTGATGCTGTCATTGCCAATACTGATCGCCACTTTGGAAACTTTGGTTTCCTTGTGGATGCTGCAACAAATACTCTCAAATCTCCTGCACCGCTATTTGATCACGGGAATTCATTGTTTAATTTTGTCTCTCCTATAGAAATAGAGAGTAAGGATGTTTTTATTAATTTTGCTGATGTCCAAGCACCAGTGTGTTACAGCAACTTTTTCTCTGTAGCTAAGTCTTGTATGAAGTCAAGACATCGTGAAGGATTACGGCATCTCCTAAACTTTAAGCTGAAGAAACATCCTCGTTATAACCTTTCTTCAAAGCGTTTGAAGTATATTGAAATTGCCGTACAGAAGAGGGCATCACTGCTACTTGAAGGGGAGACTCATAGCGAAAGTGAACTGATCTTCTGGTAGACGAATAGAGAATGAGAAAACCTTTGAGGCTTGTATTAGGAGAATGTCCTTCAGAAGTAGGCATGCAAGTAGCGTTACAAGAATTCCATAGAAGTTCTTTATGATCCGAAGAGACGGTTCAAACTATGGAAATCTTCTCTCGATCAGGGAAAAAATGGTGTAGAGTGATTTTTTAGCGGAAAAATCGGATAAAAAATGCTGTCTTCTCTCCTCAAACTGCTAGTCAGCTATGGTGCATAGGTAAGCTTTAAAGGATCTCTGTTTATATAAGAGCGTTACTTTTGTAATATAGTTTCTGTCAAATAAGAATAAAAAAGAGCATAGTATTAAGCTATGCTCTTTTTTTATGTATAAAATAATTCGGACATACATAATATGAAGTTTTACTCTTCACGGTCTCTGCTCTTAAGGTTTGTAACACTCAACCATATAGGGGGTATGTAATACTAATATAATATATTAAAATAGTAACTTTATATGTGGAATAGTTAGTAATTGTTTAAACATTAAAACAACAACTAAATATGCTGATTGAATGTTGAGTATGGAAAAGTAATTGATTTAACAAAAAAAGATATGGAATGTGAAAGTATATTTATCCAATACACTGCAAACATGTCATCAGCATATTTGCAGAGTATTGGCTCATCATTGTTTTATGTTCTTTGTCTAAATATGAGGTGAAAACATGAAAAACAAAAACGTACAGTATCTGGATAATATCAAAAATAGTGTCAATGAGTTGTTAGACTTCTATACAGACAATCATCGTAAAACATTATCCATCAGGTTTGATGTTAGATATCCTCAAAATTATACCGGAGATACCTCATCAAAAAATATATCTGATTGCATGGCACATATGGTCAAAAAGTATAAACGTCGTAAATGTGATCCGTATTATATTTGGGTTCGTGAACAAAACAAAAGTGATCATCCTCACTACCATTGTTTGTTCTTGTTAGACGGTACTAGAGTTAAGACTTATAACCATGTCTTTAAAAGTGTTGAGACAATTTGGAATTCTACTCTGGATATAGATAGAGATTCAAAAGGATTGATAGACTACTGCACGAAGAAATCCAATAGGGATTATAACGGTAAAATGATTACTAGGACATCTGATGTTGAAAAGTTTGATTCAAGATTAGATGAGGTGAAACAGCAGGCTTTATATTTAGCAAAAGCATATACCAAAGGTCCTCTCTATGATGGACAGAGAAACTTTGGCATGTCACGTTTACCTAAAAATAAAAACATAGATTCTCATAATTCTGATAATAATTAAGGAGATTATCATGGATACTCAAAACAAAAAATCTTATAGTTTTTCAGTTCAGCAGTCACCAAATTCTGAAAACGAACATACTGCTATCGTATCTGTATCTCTCTGTGATGGTACGATGACAGTATCCAACTTTGGTAGTGCAAATCAGGCTACAGTGAATTCTTACAACACAGTCGATATTATCAATGCTGCTAGAAATGATGCTCAGGCAAAGATTCAAGACCAGATGAATTTCATGTCGTCTCAAACAGCATATCATCCATCAGTATCTACGGCTCAGAAAGATTCTACATATCCAGTTAATAGCAATTCTAGTACAACAGCGTTGCCACCTTCTCAGAATAAACATGGAGGTGGAAGCAAACTGGCTAGTGAGAAACAGAAAGATTTTATAAAGCAGTTGGCTGATAGAAAGCGTATACATATAGATCAGTTGTGTATGGATATGTTTAGCCACGGTAGTAGTAATATGACAGGTGCTGAGGCAAATGAGATGATCAAGCATTTAAAAAGATCATAAAAGCTTGATAGTATAAAAAGGGGAAGGAGATGATCTTTTCATGGGTTATCTCCTTCCCTGTAAAATTTATCAAAAATGATAGAGCGTGTTTTTATTGAGTTTTATCATCACAGTATTACGGGAGAAAAACTATCTGTATAAGATCAATTTTATCCTTGCAAGAGGATTCATCTGCATAATATATTTTCATCTTATTTGTCTTTATATTGTCAGATAAAAAACATCATCCGCTTTCCTTGACGAATACTTTATCAAATTGATATGTTTTATCACCTTGTAACCCATTTTTGCTCTTGATATAGTTTTGCTGCTGACTAGTAAAGATATCAAGATGATAGGTGAAATTTCTCGAAGAACTACTAGGCACAGATATAGCAGCATGATTCATATGCCAGCACGCAGTTATATAGCCATTGATCTCAAGTCTTTTTACGCCTCTGTGGAATGCATGGAGCGTGGTCTTGATCCATTGACTACTCACCTGGTGGTAGCTGATCCCAGCAGGACAGAGAAGACCATTTGTCTGGCAGTTTCTCCCTCATTGAAAGCTCATGGTATTCCAGGTAGAGCACGCTATTTTGAAGTCATCCAGAAGGTACATGCAGCCAATGCTTTGCGCAGACAGAAAGCTCCAGGGAGGAGATTCACGGGAGAATCCTCAGATGCTCTTAAGCTGGCTGCTGATTCTTCCCTAGCCATAAGTTATCTGACAGCTGTGCCTCGTATGGCTCTCTATATCGAGTATAGCACAAGAGTCTACAGCGTATACCTGAAGTATTTCTCTCCTGATGATATCCACGTTTATTCCATCGATGAGGTCTTTATCGATGCTACTTCCTATTTGAAAAATTATCGTACATCCGTACATGAACTCACTAAGACCGTCATTCTTGATGTGCTACGCAGCACTGGTATCACAGCTACAGCAGGTATAGGCACAAATCTCTATCTGGCAAAAGTGGCTATGGATATCATGGCCAAGAAAGTAGCAGCAGATGAGGATGGTGTGCGTATAGCCTGTCTGGATGAGATGTCGTATCGTCAGCAGTTGTGGCATCACACCCCCTTGAGGGATTTCTGGAGAGTTGGCAGAGGATATGTCCAGAAGCTGGAAAAGTACGGCATCAAAACGATGGGAGATATTGCCCGCTATTCCATCCATAGCGAGGATTTACTCTTTCGCCTGTTTGGGGTGAATGCAGAGCTGCTGATAGATCATGCCTGGGGTTATGAACCGTGTACGATGGCAGATATCAAGGCATACCAGCCATCTTCCAGGAGCATAGGGTCAGGACAGGTGCTGCATTCTCCCTATGAGGTGGAAAAAGCTCGTCTGGTGGTCAAGGAGATGGTGGACTCGCTTGCTCTGGATCTGGTGAGCAAGCGTTTGGTGACGGATCAGCTGGTACTGACGGTGGGATATGATATCGAGAGTCTGTCTCCTGAGCGTGGTTATACCGGTCTGGTGATTACGGACAGTTATGGACGACAGCTTCCTCAGCATGCACATGGTACGGTCAATCTAGGCCAGTTCACATCTTCCAGCAGACGGATGACACATGCTGTTCTGGAGCTTTTTGATCGCATCGTGGATCGAAAGTTGCTGGTCAGGCGTATCAACCTGGTGGCAGCCCATGTCTTGCATGAAAACCAGATAGGCAAAGACAAAAAGCCCAGACAACTCGATTTGTTCACCGATTATGCTGCGGAGCAGAAGCGGGAAGAGCAGGAGCAGGGACAGCTCCAGAGAGAACGCAAGAGACAGGAGGCCATCCTGAAAATCCGTGAACGCTATGGCAAAAATGCCCTGCTGAAGGGCATGAACCTGGAAGAGGGAGCAACGACCAGGGAACGCAACCAGCAGATAGGAGGGCACAAGGCATGAGCAACAAGTACGATGATATCATCAATCTGCCACGTCCTGAGTCCAAGTATCCCCGTATGCCCAGAGCCAACAGAGCTGCCCAGTTCTCTCCCTTTGCTGCCTTGACAGGGCACGAGGAAGCCATTCGAGAGACAGCTAGTCTTCAGAATACAGAGGATATAAAAGAACAAAATTGAATTCTTATTTAAATTGTGAATGCATTACTTAGTGATATTAAACTACTAATGCTATTTTCTACTTAACTGATGTTCACTAACAGAAAGAATAAAATCTGCCATAACAATAGCTGCATTAACGAATAGCCGGGCATGATGTTCTGCTATTCTTATTCTACTTGACCCTACGCCATGAGCATCACTCTGTTCGTTTCTCATTTCAGATATTGAAGTTAGAATTTTTTCAAGCCCAGATAGTAAATTATTTATTCGTTTATCTAAGGTTTTATCTTGCTTCATTCCGTATAGCTGTTTAACTTGGCCATAGAGATCAGTGATCTTCCCAGAAGTTGATCTTTCAACCTCCTTATTTTGCAGAACAAAGCAAAAGACTTCTTCAAGTAAAGTTCGTGATTTGGTAAGTACACTATCGTAATTTCCTGCTTGAAAATCTTTTTCAGTTTTTTGTATCAAACCATGAATATATTCGTGGCTAATTTCTTTTATTTTAGGGGATGATATAATAGCAGG
>NZ_JBNPNC010000013.1:0-52682 GCF_050314315.1 Desulfovibrio sp. SGI.102
GCCTGTCCGCCTGAAAAAGAAAAAAGGGCCGGCAGACATGCGAACATGTCCGCCGGCCCTTCCTCTATCCGGGATAAGGAGACCTAGGCCTTCTTCTTGGCCCCGGCCATCTGGTAGCGCTTCTGGGCGGAGAGTTCCACCTTGCGCAGGCGCAGGGACACGGGGGTCACTTCCACCAGTTCGTCCTCACGCACGAAGTGCAGGGCGTGTTCCAGGGTCATCTTCTTCACGGGGGTGAGGATGACGTTCTCGTCCTTGCCGGCGGCGCGCAGGTTGGTGAGCTTCTTTTCCTTGGTGGCGTTGACGTCGATGTCGTTGTCACGGTTGTGCTCGCCCACGATCATGCCCTCGTAGACCGGATCGCCGGGCTCCACGAACAGGGTGCCGCGGGGCTCCAGGTTGAACAGGGCGTAGGCCACGGCATTGCCGGGACGGTCGGCCACGATGGAACCGGAATAGCGGGTGGGGAAGTCGCCGCGCCATTCTTCGTAGCCTTCCAGATAGGAGTTCATGATGCCGGTGCCCTTGGTATCGGTGAGGAACTCGTCGCGGTAGCCGATGAGGCCGCGGGAAGGCACGGAGAACTCCAGACGCACGCGGCCGGTACCGTTGTTGGTGCAGTTGAGCATGCGGCCCTTGCGCTGGTTGATCTTGTCGGTGACCACGCCCATGAAGACCTCGTCGCAGTCCACATACAGGTGCTCGATGGGCTCCAGGGTCTTGCCGTTCTCGTCCTTCTTGAGGATGACCTCGGGACGGCCCACGGAAAGCTCGAAGCCTTCGCGGCGCATGGTCTCGATGAGGATGGCCATCTGGAACTCGCCGCGGCCCTTGACCAGGAAGGCGTCCTTGTCGGTGGTGTCTTCCACGCGCACGGCCACGTTGCGCAGGCATTCGCGGTTCAGGCGGTCGCGGATCATGCGGCTCTGCACCAGCTTGCCTTCACGGCCGGCCAGGGGCGAGGTGTTGATGCCGAAGCGCATGGCCACGGTGGGCTCGTCCACGCGGATGCGCGGCAGGGCGCGGGGGTTCTCGCGGGTGCAGATGGTGTCGCCGATGGTCACGTCCTCGATGCCGGCCACCACCACGATGTCGCCGGGCTGGGCCTTGTCCACCTCGGCCAGCTGCAGGCCTTCATAGACCTGGATCTTGGAGGCGCGCAGGGGGCGGGCCTGACCGTCTTCACCGATGCAGGCCAGGCTCTCGTTGGCGTAGATGCTGCCGTGCATGATGCGGCCCACGGCCAGACGGCCCAGGTAATCGGAGTAGTCCAGGTCGGCCACCAGCATCTGGAAGGGCTGCTCGGGATCGTAGGAGGGACCGGGGATCTTTTCGAGGATGGTCTCGAACAGGGGGGTCAGGTCCTTCTGCTCGTCGTCGATGTTGCGCATGGCCACACCGGCGCGGCCGATGGCGTAGAGCACGGGGAATTCCAGCTGCTCGTCGCTGGCGTCCAGATCGATGAACAGGTCGTAGACCTCGTTGAGCACTTCATCGGGACGGGCGTCCTTGCGGTCGATCTTGTTGATGACCACGACCACGGGCAGACCGGCTTCCAGGGTCTTGCGCAGTACGAAACGGGTCTGGGGCAGCGGGCCTTCGGAGGCGTCCACCAGCAGGATGGCGCCGCTGGCCATGGAGAGCGAACGTTCCACTTCACCGCCAAAGTCGGCGTGACCGGGGGTGTCGATGATGTTGATCTTCACGCCGTTCCAGTGCACGGCGCAGTTCTTGGCCGCGATGGTGATGCCGCGTTCGCGTTCCAGATCCATGCTGTCCATGACGCGGTCATCGACCTGCTGGTCTGCTCGAAACACGCCGCTCTGACGGAAAAGGGCGTCCACCAGGGTCGTTTTGCCGTGGTCAACGTGGGCGATGATAGCCACGTTACGAAGTTTGTCATTCTGCTGCATAGTTCTGTCTCGCTCTGGTAAAAAATCGCCCCGGAACGTTGCCGGGGCGCATGGTTTACGCGATTTTTACAACTTTGTCACCACCGCTTCCACAAGGCGGCCCAGGTCCTTCCCGGCCCGGCCGGCCACGGCGATGACTTCTTCCAGCGGCGCGGGCCGCATGCAGTCGGGCAGGTTCTTGTTGGTGAGGCAGGAGATGCCCAGCACGCGCAGGCCCATATGGCGGGCGGCGATGACCTCCAGCACGGAGCTCATGCCCACGGCATCGGCGCCCCACTGGCGGAACATGCGGGTCTCGGCGGGGCTCTCCATCTGCGGGCCGCGCACGCCGATGTAGACGCCGCGCTCCAGCCGGATGCCCAGCTCGAGCGCGCACCGGCAGGCCAGGTCGCGCAGGCCGGCGTCGTAGATGGCGCTCATGTCGGGGAAGCGCTCGCCCCAGGCCTCATGGTTGGGCCCGCTCAGGGGAGAGACGCCGGTAAAGTTGATCTGGTCGCTGATGCACATGAGCCCGCCCGCATCGAACTGCGGGTCCAGGGCGCCCGCCGCGTTGGTAAGGATAAGCGTGTCCGCGCCCAGCCCGGCCATGACGCGCACGCCCATGCAGACCTTGTCCGGCCCGAAGCCTTCGTACAGATGGCAGCGGCCCTGCTGCACCAGCACGGTGCGGCCGCCCAGACGTCCCAGCACGAAGGCCCCGGCATGGGAGGCCACCGTGGACACCGGGAAGCCCGGCAGGTCGGCATAGGGCACGCTGACCGTGTCCTCCATGCGTTCCACGAGCCCCGAAAGACCGGTGCCCAGGATGATGGCCGCATCGGGCCGGGAGGGCAGCGCGGCCCCCAGACGCTGGCGCAGCGCCGCCACCGCAAGCTGGACTTCTTCCCAGTTTTGCATAGAATTGACCCCCTCAGATATTGAAGACCAAGCCGATATGCTGTAGTAGCTCTTGCTTTTCAGTCGCAAAAGCGAACCGCTTTATAGCGTGCTGACGCCCATTCCACAAGAGCGGCACAGCACCGCCCTCAGGAGACCGCCTTGGAGACCAGCCAGAAAGACTCTTTGCAACAACACAAGGTTCTCGTCGCCAACCGCGGCGAGATCGCCATACGCATCATGCGGGCCTGCCGCAAGCTGGGTGTGGCCTTTACCGCCATCTTTACCGCCGAAGACGCCGCTTCGGGCCATGTGCGCTACGCCCGCGAGAACGGCGGCGAACGCAGCCTGTTCCGTGTTTCTTCCTATCATGACGCCAACGAACTGATGTCCGTGGCCGACCAGGCCGGCTGCACGGCCGTGCATCCCGGTTACGGCTTCTTCGCCGAGGACTTCCGCTTTGCCCGTCGCGTGACCAAGCGCGACCGCAAGATGATCTTCATCGGCCCCTCGTGGAAGATCATCCGCGAGCTGGGCGACAAGATCAACACCAAACGTCTGGCCCGCAGCCTAGACGTGCCCACCGTTCCCGGTTCCGACCGCCCCATCTATGACGAGATGGAAGCCGAGCGCATCGCCCGCAGCGTGTTCGAGTTCCAGGTGCAGCAGGGCATCAAGCGCCCGCTGGTGCTGGTCAAGGCTTCGGCCGGCGGTGGCGGCATGGGCATCGAGGAAGTGTACGACATCGACAACTTCCGCTCCGTGTACCGCCGCATCCGCAACTACGCCCTGCGCCAGTTCAAGGACGAGGGCGTGCTCATCGAACAGCGCATCACGGACTTCAACCACCTGGAAGTCCAGATCGTGTCCGACCGCAGCGGCAAGAACCCCGTGCACTTCGGCACCCGCAACTGCTCCATCCAGTCCACCGGCCTGCAGAAGCGCGTGGAAGTGGCCCCCGGCTTCGTGCCCGCCCAGATGGACTACAGCTTCGATGCCGCCAAGGTGCTGCAGGACATCGTCCACTACTCCCTGACCATGGCCCGCAAGGTGGGCTATGACAACGTGGGCACCTGGGAATGGATCGTCACCCGCCAGGGCGAGCCCTTCCTCATGGAAGTGAACACCCGCATCCAGGTGGAGAACGGCGTCTCGGCCCGCATCTCCAGCATCCGCAACCACGAAGGCCCCGTGGACCTCATCGCCGAACAGATCCGCATCGGTCTGGGCGAGCCCCTGGGCTACACCCAGGACGACGTGACCTTCGACGGCGTGGGCATCGAATACCGCCTCATCGCCGAAGACCCCGAGCACGGCTTCACCCCCTGGGTGGGCCGTATCGAGCGCTTTGCCTGGAAGGAAGAGCCCTGGCTCACCATGCTGACCCACGTGCCCACCGACACGCCTTACGAGATCCCCACCGAATTCGACCCCAACCTGGCCCTGGCCATCATCTGGGGCAAGGATCTGGCCGAGGCCCGGGAACGCGGCGTCTCCTTCCTGGACAACCTGCACCTGGAAGGCCGGAACAACGCCGGTGAAGCGCTCAAGTCCAACGTGGACTTCCTGCGGGCCAACACCGCCCGCACCCTGCGCTTCTAGCTGACGGGCCGCCCCGGCGGTCCCCTTCCATCAACGTCAAACGGCGCAAGAGATTATGGACAACACTATCGAAAAACGCATCCAAAGCCTGAACGACAGGCTCTCGTATACGCGCGACATCTTCGCCGGCAAGCACGAGGACAGCATCCGCCTGCTGGACGAGAAGCTGACCGAGTTCACCAATCGTGTGCGCAACGGCGAGGTCGAGGATCCCCATACCGAGATCGTTTCCCTGGAAGACCTTTTCGTCTTTGTGGAAAAACGCCTGGAAAAGCTCATCACGCCCATGGACCGCGTGCGCATCGTGCGCCATCCCCAGCGCATCTGCCTGCGTGACATCCTGGAGAACGTCTACGACAACTTCACCGAAGTGGGCGGCCAGGACGAGCACAGCCTCGACCCCAGCATGCTCATCGCCCGTGCGGTCATCACCCGCCGCCGCGGCAAGAAGATGCACACCCAGTCCGTCATGGTCATCGGCCAGGAAAAGGGCCACGGCGCCGAGTTCCGCAACGGCGGCTCCGTGAAGCCCTGGGGCAATGCCAAGGCCCTGCAGTACATGCGCGTGGCCGAGACCGAAGGCATCCCCATCCACTGCTACATCTTCACGCCCGGTTCCTACCCCATCGAGGACTACCCCGGCGCGGCCCAGCAGATCGCCCGCAACATCTACACCATGGCCGGTCTGCGCGTGCCCGTCATCTCCATCATCTCCGAGGGCGGTTCCGGCGGCGCCGAGGCCATCGGCCTGGCCGACAAGCGCCTCATGCTCTCCCACGGCTACTACTCGGTCATCTCGCCCGAAGGCGGGGCCGCCATCGAAGGTCGCCTCAAGGCCGGCCAGCGCGCCGCGCCCGAGCTCATCGAGCATTGCGCCCAGAACCTGCACATCACCGCGCAGGACAACCTCTCCTTCGGCTACATCGACAGCGTGGTGCAGGAACCCGCCCTGGGCGCCCGCCCGCACCACTTCGACTTCTTCCGCTCCCTGCGGCAGGAAGTGCTGCGCGCCACCGACGAGGTGGTCATCACCAACACCAAGCCGCCCATGGTCCGCGGCCTGGCCCTGGCGCGCCTGCGCAACCCCGAAGCCAACCTGGACGAGATGTATGTGCGCTGGGGCATGTCCGGCGCGGCCAAGAACCGCATGCGCGAACGCCGCCAGCAGAAGTTCCTGCGCCTCTCCCGCGCGGCCGCCATCGACAACCGTCCCTTCCTGGCCAAGAACGCCGCCGCCCTGCGCGACTGGGTGACCAAGCCCTGGATGCACTTCAAGTACGACTTCGTGCGCCGTCACCAGCGCAAGCTGCACAACATCATGGAAGAGCTGAGCAGCGAATGGGATGTGTTCAAGGGCCGCATCTTCAGCCCCTGGAAGCGCATCGCCAGCCCGGCGGAAAAGAAGGCCACGGCCAAGGAACTGACCACCCTTTCCAACTGGGTGGACGACAACCGCGTGAGCAAGTGGAACTACCTGTCGCCGCGCTACAAGGTCGACCGTACCATCACCTGCCCCAACAGCGCCTCGTACGGCTGCCTCGACCTCTGGGGCCCCGATCTGTTCGCCGAGTTCGCGGGCGTGTGCAGCCATTGCGGCTACCACTTCCCCATGGAGCCCGAATGGTACGTGCAGAACGTCTTCGACAAGGGCTCGGTCTTTGAGTTCAACCGCGAGATCGAAGCCGGCAACCCGCTGAACTTCCCCAACTTCGAGGAACGCATCAAGGCCGCCCAGGAAAAGACCGGCTGCCGCAGCGGCTGCATGACCTTCGAGGCCCGCATCGACGGCACCAAGCTGGTGGTGGCCATGCTCATGGGCACCTTCCGCGGCGGTTCCTTCGGCGCGGCCGAAGGCTACAAGTTCGTGGAGGCCGCCGCCCGCGCCGCCAAGAAGCGCTATCCCTTCCTGGCCTATGTGCACGGCACCGCCGGCATCCGCATCCAGGAAGGCACCCACGGCGTCATCCAGATGCCCCGCTGCACCGTGGCCGTGCGCCGCTACATCGAGTCCGGCGGCCTGTACCTGGTGCTGTACGATACCAACTCCTTCGCCGGTCCCGTGGCCAGCTTCCTGGGTTGCGCTCCCTACCAGTTCGCGGTGCGCTCCTCCAACATCGGCTTTGCCGGCCCCGGCGTCATCAAGGAGACCACGGGCATGGACATCCCGCCCAAGTATCACCGCTCCTACCGGGCCCTGTCCCGCGGCCATATCCAGGGCATCTGGGACCGCCGCCAGATCCGTGCCAACCTCAAGCAGGCGCTGCTCACCATGGGCGGCCGCAACCTGTACTACCGTTAGCAAGCAGACGGCGGGGCGGACTTTCCGCCCCGCCTTTCGCCGCCCTTGACGGTGCGGCCCCACCCAAGACAAACGAAAAAGCGGGAAAACCACATGATCAACATTTCCGCATTGCTGGATGAGATAAAAGCCTCCCCCTACCGCGAGATCGTCATCCGTACGCCCCACACCGGCGTGGTAACTTTCGCCGACATCAAGGAAGGCGACGAGGTCCTCGGCCCCCAGGGCCAGTGGAAGGAAAAGCCCGGCACCCGCCTGGCCACCCTGGAACGCGAACGCAACCCCAAACCCATCTGCTCGCCTGAAAAGGGCATCATCAGCAAAATCCACAGCCAGCTCGAAGGCATGTTCGTGGAGGCCGGCACGCCCCTGATGGTCATCCGCCACATGCTCACCCGCAGCGAAGTGGAACACCAGATCCTCAAGAAGGCCCTGTACCTGTTCCGCGCGCCCGAGCGGGCCAAGTATTACTTCACCCCCGAGGTGGACAAGAAGATCCGCGCCGCGGACGCCCACTCCGTGGTGGTGCGCGACGGCATGGAGCTGCTCATCATGTCGCGCATGAAGCGTGAGGTGCCCCTGCACTACAGCGGCCCCACGGGCGTCATCTACGCCGTCTACTTCAGCTACAACGAGAACATGGATGCGGACGCCCCCCTCATCGGCGTCTGCCCCGAAGACCAGCTGCCCGTCATCCAGGACGTCATCATGCGCGTCCAGACCGAGTGGACGGAAAAGGGCTAGACCGTCATGGGCAAGGCACTGCAGATCCGCCAGAAAGCCGCCGACAGCCCCCAGGGGCTCACGGCCCGTCGCTGGCCCGCCCTGCTGGCCCTGGCCCGCAAGGCTGCCGGTCCCTATGGTGAGGACGTGGCGGCCTGGCTGGCCGTGCCCGAAGCACAGGCCGAGCCCTGCCTGCTGGAACTGGCGCAATGCCTGAGCCGCCTGACCATGCGCAACGTGGACGACCTGGCGCCCCTGACGCTGGACAGTCTGCGTCCCCTGTGCGACCTGACGCGTCACTGCGAGGACGCCCTGGGCAGCTGGCAGGCCGAAGACGCCGCCGCGGGCCTCCAGGCCCTGGCCGCCCTGCTGGACACGCTGGAGGCCACGCTCACGCAGTCCGCCATCCGGCCCCCGCTGACCACGCCCGTGGCCCGCATCGCCACCGTGGACGTCACCTGGAACTCCGGCCTGCTGGAAAAAAGCTGGCCCGGGCTCAGTCTCCTGGCGTTCGGCCATGCCGGTGTGGGCGGCGCCGGTGTCCGCGACCTGCTGGACCGTCTGGAACGGGGCATGGCCGAGGACCGCTGGCCCGAGCAGCAGGCCCCCTTCAAACAGGCTCTGGCCGATGCCCTTACGCAGCGCAGCAGCCTGGATGCGGCCCTGCGTGCCAATGCCCCCCGGGCCGCCCATCGCGCCAGCGAGGCCCTGGAAGACGCCCTGACCGAAATGGAAGACAGCCTGCTTGCCGCAGGCTCCGGCCCCAAACGCAAAAAACCGTCCTTCTTCCGGCGCCTTTTCGGCCTGCGCTGAGACGGTACAACGAACAACCGTTCGAGGAACAGAATCTATGCTGAACAAAGTCATGATCATCGGTCGCCTCGGCCGCGACCCCGAACTGCGCTACACCCAGAGCGGTTCCCCTGTGGCCACCCTCAATGTGGCCACCGACGAATCCTACATGGACCGTGACGGCAACAAGGTGGAACGTACCGAATGGCACCGTGTGTCCGTGTTCCAGCGTCAGGCCGAGAACTGCGCCAACTTCCTGACCAAGGGCAGCCTCGTCTACGTGGAAGGCAGCCTGCAGACCCGCAAGTGGCAGGACCAGAACGGCCAGGACCGCTATACCACCGAGATCAAGGCCCAGCGCGTCCAGTTCCTGGATCGCCGCAGCGATGGCCCCCGTGCCGACATGGGCGGCTATGAAGACGACTATGGTGCGCCTGCGCCCGCTCCCCGCGCTCCCCGCGGCGGCAACATGGGCGGCGGCCAGCGCCAGGCCCCGCGCCGTCCCGCGCCCCAGCAGCGCGACGACGATCTGGGTCCCGCCTTCCCCTCCGAAGCTTCCAACATGGACGAAGTGCCCTTCTAGGCACGGATGCCGCATCTGGAGCATATGGCAGGGCGTTCCTCACGGGGAGCGCCCTGCTTTTTTTGTGTCCGGCGACCGCCAGGCCCGGACAGCCCCTGTTCCCCCCTTTTTTTGCCGGGATCCCCTGCAGGCGGCCTTTCCGGAGCACGCGGGACAGGCGGGGCAGACGGCCATGGCAAAATATTAGTTATCTAATTGGAATAATTATCCATCAGCACGAACAGTCAAAAATCTTTCATAAAAAATATGCAGAAAATAACAACTTATCCATCTAATAGTAAAAATTCCTGTTGACTTCCGGCAATACTTGTGAAAAAAAGCCCTGCTGCCACCGGCAAAACCCGTGATGCCGACCCGGCATCGCCCCCCAAGGAGGACGATATGAAGGAAAAACTGCTGGCTTCCGCGGCCCTCGTGCTGCTGGCCTGTACCCCTGCCATGGCGCAGGGGCTGGACGATGTGAAGCACAAGTTCGCCAGTGTCTCTGGCATCGTGCAGGACAAGTGCATGGCCTGTCACTCCCGCGGCTATGACCTGCCGTTCTATGCCAAGGTCCCCGGCATCAGCGCCATCATCGAAAAAGACTACAGGGACGGCATCCGCGCCATGGATCTCAACCAGGAGCTGGTGCAGCGCAAGGATCGCCCCGTGGGCGAGACCGTGCTGGCCAAGATGGAATGGGTCATCCTCAATGACACCATGCCGCCCGCCAAGTTCGCCGTGGTGCACTGGGGCAGCCGCCTGTCCGACCAGGACAAGAAGGACATCCTGACCTGGGTGGCCCAGACCCGCAAGGCCCACTACGCCACGGACGCCGCTCCCGAGCATGCCAACGAGCCCATCCAGCCCATCCCCCACCGTCTGCCCGTGGACGAGGCCAAGGTGGCCCTGGGCAAGACCCTGTTCAACGATGCCCGCCTCTCCGCCGACAGCACCGTGGCCTGCGCCACCTGCCATGCCATGGACAAGGCCGGCACGGACAACGCCCGCTTCTCCGAAGGCATCCGCAAGCAGCTGGGCGATGTGAACGCCCCCACCACCTTCAATGCCGTGTTCAACTTCGTGCAGTTCTGGGACGGCCGCGCTGCCGACCTGCAGGAACAGGCCGGTGGCCCGCCGCTGAACCCCATCGAGATGGGCAGCAAGGACTGGGACGAGATCGTGGCCCGTCTGGCCGCCGATGCCGAACTGACCGCCAAGTTCCGCGCCGTCTATCCTGACGGCTGGTCCGGCAAGAACATCACGAACGCCATCGCCGAATACGAAAAGACCCTCATCTCGCCCGACAGCCGCTTCGACCGCTGGCTGCGCGGCGACAAGAGCGCCCTGACCGCCGCCGAAGTGGAAGGCTACGAGCGCTTCAAGGCCTACCGCTGCGCCTCCTGCCACGTGGGCAAGAGCATGGGCGGCCAGTCCTACGAATATCTGGACCTCAAGAAGGACTACTTCGCCGACCGCGGCGGCAAGCCCCTGGGTTCCGACAAGGGCCGCTTCAACTCCAGCGGCAAGGAAGAGGACATGCACCGCTTCAAGGTGCCCAACCTGCGCAACGTGGAGCTGACCCATCCCTATCTGCACGACGGCACCGTGACCACTCTGGACGAAGCCGTGCGCATCATGGGCATCTACTGCTCCGGCCTAGACGTGCCCCAGAAGGACCGCGCCCTCATCGTGGGCTTCCTGCGCACCCTGACCGGCCAGCATGAAGGCCGTCCCGTGCAGGGCGAGGCCGTGGCCCGCTAAACTGACCTGACCGGATACGACCCGCAGCATCCCCGGCCCGGCACTTTGTGGTGCCGGGCCTTTTTTGCGTCCGGCGGGGCGGGACGGCGCCCGCCCCGTGTGCGGGCGCACGAGGCAGCAAGAATTTGTCCTTGTTTTCCGCACGGCTGGGAAAAGGATACAGCAGCAGGCCCGCAGGCCCCCTTTTCATGCTTTGGCGGCCATGCTATGTTCCTCCCAAACTCCGGCAGGAGCCCCGGCCATGATCGTGCCGGGATCTGCCAGCCGGGACGGTATGGGGCCCGAGTGCGCGTCAATTTTCACAATAAAATTTTTCTCGCACTCTTTGTGTTGTAAATCAATGTGATAGCCGTTTTCCGCTACGTCTTTTTCGTGTCGTTTCCGTGAAAAATTCGGAAAGGTGGTTGACTTTTTGTTAGATTATTCACAAGATGTAACTCACAAAGAGACGTTACGGATGCGCCACTTGCGCAACGGTATAGCAACAAATCAAATGGAGGATTTCTCAATGTCCAAACTGGTACCCCCTCATGGCGGCAAGGGCCTGGTGTGTTGTCTTCTGGAAGGCGCGGCGTTGGAAGAAGAACTGAAAAAGGCTGCCGGCCTGAAGCAGATTGAGATCTCCTCTCGCGCCAAGGGCGACCTGATCATGATGGGCATCGGTGGCTTCTCTCCCCTGAACGGCTTCATGAACAAGGCCGACTGGAAGAGCGTGTGCGAAAAGATGCTGCTGTCCGACGGTACCTTCTGGCCCGTGCCGGTGACCCTGGACGTGTCCGCTGACGACGCCAAGGCCCTGAAGGTCGGCGAAGAAGTCGCCCTGGTCCGCAAGGGTCAGGTGATGGCCACCATGAAGGTGGAAGACATCTACGAAATGACCGAAGCCGACAAGAAGTGGGAATGCGAACTGGTGTTCAAGGGCTGCGGTCCTGACTCCGAAAAGTTCTGGGAAGTGGCCCCCAATGACCATCCCGGCGTGAAGATGGTCCTGGGCCAGAAAGAATACAACATCGGCGGCCCCGTGAAAGTCCTGTCCCAGGGCGAATTCCCCGAAAAGTTCCCCGGCGTGTACATGACCCCCGCTCAGCTGCGTGCCAAGATGGACGAACGCGGCTGGAAGAACGTGGCCGCCCTGCAGCTGCGTAACCCCATGCACCGCTCTCACGAATACCTGGCCAAGCTGGGCGTGGAAGTGTGCGACGGCGTTGTGATCCACTCCCTGGTGGGCGCCCTGAAACCCGGTGACATCCCGGCCGAAGTCCGCGTGAAATGCATCGACACCCTGGTGCAGAAGTACTTCGTGCCCGAGCATGTGATCCAGGCCGGCTATCCTCTGGACATGCGTTACGCCGGTCCTCGTGAAGCCCTGCTGCACGCCACCTTCCGCCAGAACTACGGTATCAACCGTCAGCTGGTGGGCCGCGACCACGCCGGTGTGGGCGACTTCTACGGCATGTTCGAAGCCCAGGAAATCTTCGACAAGATCCCCACTCCCGCCGAAGAAGGCAAGCGCCTGCTCTGCGAACCCATGAAGATCGACTGGACCTTCTACTGCAAGAAGTGCGACGGCATGGCCTCCATGCGTACCTGCCCCCACAGCAAGGAAGACCGCGTCATCCTGTCCGGTACCAAGCTGCGTAAGATGCTGTCCGAAGGCGCTGAAGTGCCGGATCATTTCGGTCGTGAAGAAGTGCTCGCCATCCTGCGCGAATACTACTCCGGCCTGACCGAAAAGGTCGAAATCAAGATGCAGCGCGCTGCTTCCGGTTCCACCATGTAAGCATCGCCGGGTTTTCCCAGCGAAATCCTGATAGCGGGCGCCCCTTCGGGGGCGCCCCTTTTTTTGCCCTGCCTGCCCGCCTTTTCGTATTTCCGGCATCGTGCACGGAATCACAATGTTCCCTCATGCAACGGCCGTTCTTTATCAGGCAAGACTTGCGAGGAAGGCCGCCCGCACCATGATGCAGTTCTTTTTTTAGGAAAGCGTCATGACTGCAACTTGGCTCTCTTGCTCAGCAATGGAAAAAAATTTTTCTTTTTTCCTCTTTTCCTTACATAAGGATATCCTTGTCAGCTCTGTTTGTTTCCGAAACAAGACAGCCATTTTTTCCCTTTGCCCAGATCATGGCCATATTACACAACGCAACTCCCGGCAGGCATGACAAGATGCCTTTACCTGTCCGGGATTATGGAGTATACAGGGTGTGCGTCTGCATCTGCCGGACGTAGTTCCTTTACCAAGGAGAGCCATGAAACAGGACTACGGCATCTCCGGCGGCGCACTGGCGGCCGCCCTTCTGGGTATGCTCTTCTGCATCTGGACGGCATTGGGCAACGAAGTGGCCTTTTGCGTCACTGCGGGCTGCTCTCTGTACCAGGACCTTGTCATCGGCGGTCTCTCCATGTGGTGGATCGGCACGGCCGCTTTTGGCGTGCTGGCCTGCCTTGCGCTGCTGGGCGCTGTCCCGGCGGGGCACTTCCTGGCGGGACTGACCCTGCTGGGCGATATTTGTCTGCTGCTGCTCATGGCGCTGACCTCCCCCTGTGTCAGCTGCCTGGTAGTGGCCTGTTTTTTTGCCCTGACCTACTGGCTCTTCCGCCGTGCGCTGCACCGGGACGACAGACGCCCGCAGGAACGTTCGCTCCTGCTTTGCGCCTGGCTGGTGCTGTTCGTGGTCAATGCGGGCCAGGTAGTGCGCATGCAGGGCGAGGTCTGGAGCATCAGCGAGAACTCCGACCAGGCCACGGTGCGCATGTTCTTCTCGCCGTCCTGCTCGGCCTGCCGCGAAGGCATCGGCATCCTGTCGGGCAGCGTGGACGTTGCTTTCTGTCCGGTGGCGGAGAACGATGCCGATGTGGCCCGCGTGGAGCGCATGCTGCTCCTGCTGGAAGAAGGCAAGACCCTCAAGGAAGCCGTGGCCGCCTGCCAGAACGTGGAGGAGCCGGGCCCCTGGGCGTTCCTGCATCCGGGGCAGTGGGGCCTGCGCCTGCGCCTGCAGCGCAACCGGGCCCATATTTTCAATGCCGGTTCCCGTACGGTACCGTTTTTCGAGTATCACGGCCTGCCGGCCATGCTCAAAAAAAAGGCCCAGCCTCCGGCCCCTGCCCGTGCACAGGAGCCGGTCATCGAATTTTCACCGGCCGGTGGCCAGACGTTCCCGGACGCCGTCCTGCCCCTGGAGCCCCAGGTGGCCGGACAGTGCGGCGGCCCTGCGCCCTGCCCGTAGCCGCCGTCGCCGGACGATGAAAAACTTGACGAGAAAAGCCGGGCACTTTATAGGAATGCCCGTTTACCCTTTTGCCAAAGTACTGCCATGAACGTACAAAAAATTTTCCGTGAGCAGCGCGCTGTCATCGTCGAGGGGTGGATCAATGCGGTCTATTCGACCTATCCCCTTCAAACGACTGGCTTTTTGCGCACAAAGAACGATCCTTTCACCAATCCGGTGGGGGATATGACCAAGGAAGCCGCCGGCCTCATCTACGACGTGATCGCCGGCGAACATGTGACGCCGCAAAAGATCAAGCACGCCCTGGACCGCTTCGTGCGGCTGCGTGCCGTGCAGCAGTATACGCCCAGTCAGGGCCTGGGGGTCTTCTTCCTCATGAAGCCCCTGCTGCGCGAACACATCCTTCCCCTGTGCCGGGAGAAGGAAGATCTGGCGGAGTATCTGGACGCGGAATCTCGGCTGGACAGCGTCACGCTGCTGGCCTTCGATTTGTATTCGGCCGCGCGCGAGACCCTGGCGGAAACGCGCATCGCCGAAATACGCAATCAGCATGCCCAGCTGGTGCGCTGGGCGCAATCGGTGGATGGCAGCCCGGTTTCGGGCAAAAGCTAACACTCTTCGAAGCGAGGTAGGGAATGTTCGCATCATTGCTGGTGGTGGCGCTCATCGGGGCCATTGCCTGGGCAGGTTCGGCCATTGGTCTGTCGTACCTGTTCGGCGTGGTTTTGCCCTATGTGGCGGTAGTCACCTTCTTCCTGGGCGTCATCTGGCGCATGGTTTACTGGGCCAAATCGCCCGTGCCTTTCAGCATCCCCACGACCGGGGGGCAGGAAAAGTCGCTGGACTTCATCAAACATGAAAAGTGGGACTGCCCCAACACCAAGTTCGGTGTGGTCGTCCGCATGTTCCTGGAAGTCTGCTTCTTCCGTTCGCTGTTCCGCAACACCGCGGCCGACGTGCGTGAATTCGACCCTGTGACCAAGGGCCCCCGCACCATCTACTACTCCTCCAAGTGGTTGTGGTTCTTCGCCCTGCTGTTCCATTACTGCTTCCTGCTGGTCTTCATCCGCCACTTCCGTTTCTTCATGGATCCGGTGCCCGGCTGGCTGACCTTCATGGAAAGCATCGACGGCATCATGCAGATCGGCGCCCCCCGCTTCTTCTGGACCGGTGGCCTGCTGCTGGTGGCCGTGCTCTTCCTGCTGGCCCGTCGTCTGTTCAACCAGCGTCTGCGTTACATCTCCCTGATGAACGACTACTTCCCCCTGTTCCTCATCCTGGGCGTCGTTCTGAGCGGTATCTGCATGCGCTACTTCGATAAGACCGACATCGCCCAGGTCAAGGTCTTCATCATGGGTCTGGTGCACTTCTCGCCCGTGGCCCCCGACGGCATCAGCCCGCTCTTCTTCATGCATCTGGCCTTTGTCAGCGTGCTGCTGCTGTACTTCCCCTTCTCCAAGCTCATGCACATGCCTGGCGTGTTCTTCAGCCCCACGCGCAACCTTCCCACCAACACCCGCGAAGTGCGCCACGTGAACCCCTGGAACCCGCCCAAGCAGTACTTCACCTATGCCGAATATGAGGACGTTTACCGCGATGCCATGGCCGAAGCCGGCCTGCCGCTGGAAAAGCAGCCCTCTTCCAAGGCCGCCGAGTAAGGAGCTGACATCATGGCTAAATTACCTACGCCACAAGAACTCATCGCCAGCCGTCCCGAGTTTCCCTCGGAACCCTGGCTGGACATCAAGCCCCAGTTTGCGCCGGGCAGCTTCTGCTATCCGGCCAAGAAGGAAACCATGGAGCTGCTGCACATGCCCAATCCCCACGATTGGGATCCGGCGGCCGAAGACTGGAACCTGCCCGAAAACTGGGAACAGATCCTCTGTGACGCCTTTGAGGAACGCCTGCAGAAGCACCGCTCCCTCAAGCTGTTCATGGACATCTGTGTGCGCTGCGGCGCCTGCGCCGACAAGTGCCACTTCTTCCTGGGCACCAACGACCCCAAGAACATGCCCGTGCTGCGTGCCGAGCTGCTGCGCTCCCTGTACCGCCGCGACTACACCAAGCTGGGCAAGATCCTCGGCAAGCGCGCCGGCGCCCGCAGCTGGGACAAGGAAGTGGTGAAGGAACTCTTCTACTACGCCTACCAGTGCACCGAATGCCGCCGCTGCTCCCTGTTCTGCCCCTACGGCATCGACACCGCCGAGATCACGGCCATCGTGCGTGAACTGCTGCACGAAGTGGGCCTGGGCATCCACTGGATCATGGACCCGGTGAAAAACTGCTCCTTCACGGGCAACCACCTGGGCATCCAGCCCCACTCCTTCGTGGAAATCGTGGAAATGCTGGCCGATGACTGCGAAACCATCACCGGCATCCGTCCCAAGACCCCCTTCAACGAAAAGGGCCACGAGATCCTGTTCATCACGCCTTCCGGCGACGTGTTCGCGGACCCCGGCATCTACACCTTCATGGGCTACCTGATGCTGTTCCACGAACTGGATCTGGACTACACCTTCTCCACCTATGCCTCTGAAGGCGGCAACTTCGGTTCCTTCACCACCTTCAACATGGCCAAGAAGCTCAACGCCAAGATGTACGCCGAAGCCGAACGTCTGGGCGCCAAGTGGATCCTGGGTGGCGAATGCGGCCACATGTGGCGCGTCATCAACCAGTACATGGCCACCTACAACGGCCCGGCCCCGTCCTGCATGATGGATGTGCCCACCTCCCCCATCACCGGCACCAAGTTCACCAACGCGGCTGCCACCAAGATGGTGCACATCACCGAGTTCACGGCCGACCTGATCAAGCACAACAAGCTGAACCTGGATCCCAGCCGTAACGACCATATCATCACCACCTTCCACGACTCCTGTAACCCCGCTCGCGGTATGGGTCTGCTGGAAGAACCCCGTTACGTGCTCAAGGCCGTGTGCAACAACTTCGTGGAAATGCCCGAGAACACCATCCGTGAGCAGACCTTCTGCTGCGGCGCCGGTTCCGGTCTGAACACCGAAGAAATCATGGAACTGCGCATGCGTTCCGGTATGCCTCGTGGCAACGCCCTGCGCTATGTGCAGGAAAAGTACGGCGTCAACCACATGGCCTGCGTCTGCGCCATCGACCGCGCCACCCTGCCGCCCCTGGCCGACTACTGGGCCCCCGGCGTGACCGTGAGCGGCGTGCACGAACTGGTGGCCAATGCCCTGGTCATGAAGGGCGAATGCAAGCGCACCATGGACCTGCGTCAGGAAGACCTGCCCAATGTGACCGCCGAGGCCGAGGAGGAATAACAACATGTACAACGCCAAAGCTGTCATTCTCGGGATCCTCGTTTTCGCGGTCCTGTTCTCCACCCCCTTCTGGGCCAACTTCGGCGGTACCAAGGACTACAAGCGTCCTGCCATCGTCCTGCCCCAGAATGAAAAGGAATGCGTGGAACCCGTCGAGTTCATGCGCGCCGAGCACATGTACCTGCTCAACGAATGGCGCGATCAGGCCCTGCGCTATGAGAACCGCACCTATGTGTCGTCCACCGGCAAAAAGTGGACCATCAGCCTGCAGAACACCTGCCTGAAGTGCCACAGCAACTACGAAGAGTTCTGCGACAAGTGCCACGTGTCCAACAGCGTCGATCCTTACTGCTGGACCTGCCACATTCTTCCCAAGGGGAACAAGTAATGAACAAAAGCAGAAGATCCTTTCTGAAGGTGGCGGGCCTCTCGGTCTTTGCCCTGAGCAGCGGCCTGGCCACCATGGCCGGCTCTGCCCAGGCCGGTGCGCGCATCGGCTCCTATGAACCCAACGCCAAGGCCCTGAAGGCCAAGCGCTGGGCCATGGTCATCGACACCCGCGCCTTCAAGAACGCCAAGGAATACGCTCCCATCATCGAAGCCTGCCACAAGGCCCACAACGTGCCCACCATGGAAGGCCATCAGGACATCAAGTGGATGTGGCTCGAAAAGTTCGACCACGCCTTCCCCGACGACCTGAACGAACACCTGACCTCCCGTGTGAAGGATGCCAGCTATCCCCTGCTGTGCAACCACTGCACCAACCCGCCGTGCGTGCGCGTGTGCCCCACCCAGGCCACCTATCAGATGGAAGACGGCATCATCGCCATGGACTACCATCGCTGCATCGGCTGCCGTTTCTGCATGGCCGGCTGTCCCTTCGGCGCCCGCTCCTTCAACTTTGTGGATCCCCGCAAGTACCTGAGCGATCCCGTGCCGAACCCCGCCTACCCCACCCGCATGATCGGTGTGGTGGAAAAATGCACCTTCTGCGCCGAGCGCCTGGCCGTGGGCCAGATGCCCGCCTGCGTGGAAGCTGCCGGCGGCCGCATCCTCTTCGGCGATCTCAACGATCCCAAGTCCGATGTGTGCAAGGCCCTCGCCTCCAACTACAGCATTCGCCGCAAGCCCAATCTGGGCACCCAGCCCGGCGTTTACTACCTCATCTAGGGAGAACAGGCCATGCTTGAAAAATTGCTTACCGGTCCCAAGACCTACTACCTGTGGCTGCTCTTCCTGCTCGCAGTCATCGCCGGTTGCGGCCTGGTCTACCTGCAGCAGCTGCAGGAAGGCCTCTCCATCACCGGCATGAGCCGCGATGTCTCGTGGGGCCTCTACATCTCGCAGTTCACCTATCTTGTGGGTGTGGCCGCTTCCGCCGTTATGCTGGTGCTGCCCGCCTACTTCCACCACTACAAGAAGTTCAAGCGCATGATCATCTTCGGTGAATTCATGGCCATCTCGGCCGTGGTCATGTGCGCCCTCTTCATCGTGGTGGACCTGGGCCAGCCCCAGCGCATGATGAACGTGCTGCTGCATCCCACGCCCAATTCGGTCATGTTCTATGACATGATCGTGCTCATCGGCTACCTGACCCTCAACGCCGTCATCGGCTGGGTCACCCTGGAAGCCGAGCGCCATGACGTGGAACCGCCCAAGTGGATCAAGCCCCTGATCTACCTCTCGATCCTGTGGGCCTTCTCCATCCACACCGTGACCGCCTTCCTGTACGCCGGCATCCCCGGCCGCCATTACTGGCTGACCGCCATCATGGCCGCCCGCTTCCTGTCCTCGGCGTTCTGCTCCGGTCCCGCCATCCTGCTGCTGCTGATCTTCATCGTGCGCCGCCTCACCGGCTTCGATCCCGGCCGCGACGCCATCAAGACCCTGACGACCATCATCACCTATGCCATGTGCATCAACGTGTTCTTCTACCTGCTGGAAGTCTTCACCGCGTTCTACAGTGGCATCCCCGGTCATCAGCATCCCCTGGTCTTCCTGTTCGCTGGTCATGAAGGCCACGTTTCCTGGGTGACCAACTGGATGTGGGCCGCTGTGGTCATGGCCGCCGCTTCCCTGATCATCCTGATCCCGCCGCAGTGGCGTACCGGCCCCCTGCTGCCCCTGGCTCTGGTGCTGCTGGTTGCCGCTTCCTGGATCGACAAGGGCCTCGGCCTGCTCATCGGTGGTTTCACTCCCAACATGTTTGAGACCGTCACCGAATACGCCCCCACCGGCCGTGAGATCATCGTGGCCTTGGGCGTGTACGCCGTGGGCGCCCTGGTGCTCTCCCTGCTCTGGAAGATCGCCCTGGGCGTGAAGCGCGAAACCGGTCACTTCAGCGACTAGTTTCACGATCCCGCACTCCAAAGGCCCCGTGTTCGCACGGGGCCTTTTTTGTTGCCCGGGGCCTCCGCATGAGCGAGGCCGCCCCCCTTACCTGAAAGGACAGCACGGCCACCCCGCCGGACGGCGGCCATGCCTCTCACGGGTCTGCCCGCTCCCCTGAACGCACGGCCTGATGCCGGGACTCATGCCTTCTCATCCTGCCCGCACCAGGCGTTCCGGGGGCGGTCGTGAGGGGCGCCCCGGCAGCTTTTACGGGCATCCGGGCAAGGCTCTCCCCGCAGGCCAGGGCATCGTTTCCAGCCCCTTTTGCCACCGGGAGACATCGCGCCCGGAGCGCACTGTTGCTTGACTTTGCCCCCATTGCCGCCGATACTGAAATCAGCGGCCTGCAATGCGGTCAGGCCTTCACAACGCATGTATGCCGGGGATTTCCCTGGATGCGGCTTTGCCGCTTGAGGAGTTTTCATGGAAAAAGCGCTAAAAGACGCCATCACCATCTGCAAAACCCTGCTGCGCAACGGCTATGACGCCCACGTCATCAATGCGCCCGTGCAGGAACATCTTTTGAAACACAGCAAACAGCTGGCTGTGGACATCGCCTGTGAGCCCGACCTCGAGACGCTTCTCAAGCTCTTCCCCGAAGCCCGCGTCGAGCCGGACCAGCGTGCCATCGCCCAGATGGAAAAAGACGGCGTTCTTTTCCGTTTCTATGCCCTGGAAGTGGAGGATGCCAGCCATCCCGAGCTTTCCCTGCTGCGCATCACCCCCACCATGGCCAACATGATGGATCCTCAGGAGCGCCTGCAGCTGCGCATGACCGGCTTCGGCAGCCCGGCCCCCACCGGGGACGTCTATGACGGTTTCATGGACGTCAAGGGCGGCCTCATCCAGCTCACCGGCCTGCCGGACGAGACCCTGCGCCACAACTACCTGCTGGCCATCCGCGCCCTGCGCTTCGCCGCCAACTTCGACATCCCCATCGAGCCCAACACCTGGCTGGCCATCGTGCGTTCGTCCACCCGCGTGCTGGACTACGTGCCCGCCGCCGACATCATGGACGAATGGCGCAAAGTGGCCGCCGAATCCATGTACCGCTTCGTGAAGCTCATGTTCGACGCCCACATCCTCCAGGGCCTCATCCCCGAAGTGGCCGCCCTGGCCTGCATCCGCCAGCGCCGCAACGATGATGACGACACCGAGGAGACGGTCTTCGACCACACCCTGGAGTGCATGCGCCACTACCCCGAAGAAGGCTTCCACTACGACTGGCTGGGCACCATGGCCATGCTCTTCCACGATGTGGGCAAGCTCTTCACCGGCGAATATTTCGACGGCCAGTGGACCTTCTACCAGCACCACCGCGTGGGCGCCAAGGTCACCCGCAAGATCCTGCGCCGTCTGCACTTCAGCCCTGAAGACATCGACCTGCTCTGCCATCTGGTGCGCTACCACATGCGCTTCCACTTCATGCTCACGGACCGCGGCATCCGCCGTTTCAAGGCCCTGGACGAATACCCGCGCCTCATCGCCATGTCCCGTGCCGACATCCAGGCCCGCGACGGCAGCTACACCTACTTCAACCACAATATGAAGTATCTGGAGCGTGCCGAGACCCCCGAACAGATGCTGGAGCCCCTGCTCAACGGTAACGAGATCATGAGCGAGACCAAGCTGGCCCCCGGCCCGCTGGTGGGCGTCATCCGCGATGCCCTGCTCCAGGCCCAGATCGCGGGCGAAGTCACGGACCGTGCCTCGGCCCTGCACTTCGTGTGCGAATACGCCCGCAAGTCCGTGGGCTAGACGCCTCCCGCACCCTGCGGCCCCAAACGGGACCGCTCCGACACGACCATAAGGGAGAGGAAGCACGGCGCCATGCCGTCTCCCTCTCCCTCTCATATTCCCGCTCCGGCATTTTCCCGGCAGGCGGCCCTTGTGCCGGACACGGGGCCACAGCCGCCCCGCCGCCCTGCCTGTCCTCCAACCCACGGTCGAGCCCTGCCGTGGCACCCCCGAAGACCATGATCAATCTCCTCGACTATACCCTGCCCGAACTCACCGACTGGATGCAGAACGAGCTGGGCGAGCCCAAATTCCGGGCCGTCCAGGCCTGGCAATGGATCTGGCAGAAGATGGCCCGCGATTTCGATGCCATGACCAATGTCTCCAAAGCCTGCCGGGAACGTCTGGCCCAGTGTGCCGAGATCCGCTGGCCCGAGATCGTCACCGTGGAACAGAGCAGCGACGATACCACCAAGTTCCTGCTCCGCCTCCAGGACGGCGCCGAAGTGGAGACCGTGCTCATCCCCAGCGACTCCCGCGAAGGCGTGCGCCGCTGGACCCAGTGCCTGTCCTCGCAGGTGGGCTGCGCCATGGCCTGCACCTTCTGCAGCACCGGCACCATGGGCTTCGAGCGCAACATGACCATGGGCGAGATTCTGGGCCAGATCCTGGTGGCCCGCGAGCACCTGGGCGATACCCGCCCCGACTGGCCCGTGCTGCGCAACCTGGTCTTCATGGGCATGGGCGAGCCCCTGCTCAACCTCAAGAACGTCATGCGCGCCCTGGAGAGCCTCAACAACGACAAGGGCCTGAACTTCTCGCCCCGCCGCATCACGGTCTCCACCTGCGGCATCGAGAAGGGCCTGCGCGAACTGGGCGAGAGCGGCCTGGCCTATCTGGCCGTGTCCCTGCACGCTCCCACCCAGGAACTGCGCGCCCGCATCATGCCCAAGGCCGCCCGCTGGCCCCTCGAGGACCTGCTCCAGGCCCTCAAGTCCTATCCGCTCAAGACCCGCGAGCGCATCACCTTCGAATATCTGCTGCTGGGCGGCGTCAACGACGGTCTGGAACAGGCCCGGCAGCTGGCCCGCGTGGTCAGCGACGTCAAGGGCAAGCTCAACCTCATCGTCTACAACCCCTCCGAGGGCGATCCCTACAAGGCCCCCTCGCCGGAACGCGTGCTGGCCTTCGAGCAGTACCTCTGGGACCGCAACATCACGGCCATCATCCGCAAGAGCAAGGGACAGGACATCAAGGCGGCCTGTGGCCAGCTCAAGGCCGCCCGCCAGAACGAGGCCGGGGAACAGGCCTAGACAGGAATGCTTTCCGGGGGAAGGAGGCCCTTTGCCCGCGCTAACGTGCCTCCTTCCCCGTCCCCCATCCTCTTCAAACGCGCTTTTTCTAGAGCAGATGGGGAAAGCAGCTCGAAGACCGCCACAGGATTAGGAGACCCTTTTTATCCCCTCCCAGCGCCCCTCTGGACGCAGAAAAACAAATGTCCGGAAAGAGAGACGTGCAAACAAAAAAGACGCCCTCAGGGCGTCTTTTTTCGTTATCCGGAACGATAGGGGGCCATGCCGTGGAGCATGGCTGACAAGCTCAGGCGCGGGCCCGTCGCCCCGTGCCCCGGCGGCGATCCCACCACAGCCCGCGGCGGGCCAGACGGACAAGGACCAGCAGGGCCCAGAGCAACGCACAGCCCAGGTGGCCATGCTTGATGAGGGTGTACACAGGGCCGTAGAAGGAAAAGTCCTGGAAGTTGTGCAGAATCAGGCCCAGACCGGAAAGCATGAGCAGGGCCAGCAAGACCAGGCGCAGCATGCCGAAGGGGGTCAGGCTGTAGCTGCGCGAGCCCCTGACCAGCCAGACGATGGCCGCGTAGCTGGTCAGACAGAGCATGGCCGCTGCGGCCCAATAATGGGCCACTGTGCCCGAATAGGCTGCGGGCCGCAGCCAGGGAAGGGCCGCTTCGGCGTAGCGGTAGATCACGGGCAGATGCGCGAAGCCGCTGACCACCGCCCAGACCACGCTGATCCGCCACAGCAAACGGAAAAGGAAGCCGAACAGCGGACGGCGCTCAGTCCTCATCCTTGTCCCTCCAGTGGTCGCGCAGCAGGCGCAGGCCGGCCAGTGCGGCCCCGGCCAGCGGCGCAGCCAGCACCGTGCCCACAAGATCGTTCTCGCGTTCCAGACTGGCCCCGGCCGGGCGCAGGCTGGGCCGTCCGGCGGAGATCAGCCCCTGCCGCAGCAATGAGGCTTCGATATCCCGGAAGGGGATGGACGAGACATAGATCAGGCAGGTGCCGCCATTCTCCTGCAGACCGAAAAGATCGCCGTGCCGCTCCTCCGCCATGCGGCGGGCCAGGGCCGTCATCTCCGCATAGGGGCCGAAATGCTGCGCGCCGTGCGGGCAGGCTGCCACGCAGAGCGGGGGCTTGCCGTCGCTGATGATGTCTTCACAAAAATCGCATTTGAAGGTCTGGCCGTAGCCCAGGTAACCGGGCGCCAGATGCAGGTAGGGCCCCACCCCGGCCTGCAGGCGCGGGATGTGCCACGGGCAGACGGCGATGCACTGGCTGTCGCCGAAGCACAGGGACATCTCCGTGTAGACGGCACCGGTGGGACGTTGCCGGGCGGCCCCCAGCGGGCACAGGCTGACGCAGGGCGGGTTGAGGCATTGCAGGCAGCGCCGCGGCATGAAGACCCGGCGCTCGCCCCGGGCCGTCTGTACGGTACAGGATTGCAGATACAGCCAGTTGTAGGGGGTCAGGCGATCCGTGACGTTGCGCCGTCCCCACCAGTCGGGCTTCCTGTCCCGGCCCCAGCGGGAAGCCGGGATGGGCGATACCGGCTGGGGGACCCGGGCGGAGGCCCGCTCATGGCAGGCCTGCACGCAGGCCCCGCAGCCCGTGCAGGCATCCACATCCACGACCACAGCAAGGCAATCTTCCAGCCCGGCCGCCTGAGCCGGGGTCGCAGCTCCCCAGGCAGAGAGCATCCCCGCTCCCAGGCCGGCACCTGCCAGCGATTTGAGAAAGCCGCGTCGTTCCATATGATCAGGCCTCCTGACGCTGCTCCTTCTCAAAAGCCGGCGGCGGGCGCCAGTACCAGAACAGCGCCAGCAGGGGCAGCAGGCCGGCCAGCTCCGCCACTTCGCGCGGCAGGGCCAGGATCATGCCCAGCGACCACCACAGGCCCACGGCCACGGCGATGGCGGCCAGCATCAGCAGCCATTGTCCCAGGCTCATGGGACGGGCCACCCACTGGAAATAGCCCACAGTGAGGATGGCTACCCAGACCTTGGTGGCGGTCAGGGAGAGCGCGGCCCCTTCCAGCGGCATGGGCTCGATGATGGTCAGGCAGCAGACGATGTTGACCACCAGACCGCTCAGATAGAAAAAGAGCAGCAGGGTATGCTTCCTCATGCCTATCATGGCATAGGCCGCCAGATTGTGCAGGAAGGCCGTGGCCAGGCAGGGCGTCAGCAGGCGCTGGGCCGTGGCGGCCATCTCGTAGCCCGGGCCGTAGATGGTGGGCAGGAAGCGGTCGCTCTCCACGCAGATCAGGAAGATCAGCGGCAGGGAGGCCGCCCAGAGCGAGCGGGCCGTCTGCCCCGCCAGCTGACGGAACGCGGCCCTGTCCTGCGCCCAGTAGCGGGCCAGCAAGGGGAAGATGACCTTGCCGAGCAGCGCGCTGGAGACCAGCACGGACAGGCCTTCCACGGTCTCCCAGGCCACGTTGTAGCCGCCCACGGCAGCGTCGCCGCCGTAGTTCTTGAGGAAGAACACATTGATCTTGTTGTAGAACATGGCGCAGGCGGCCATGATGGTGAAGATGAAGCCGCTCTTCATCTTCACGGCCAGGTCGCGCACATTGTCGTAGCCGAACCCCACGAAGGGATTGCGGCCCAGAGCACGGAAGGCGAAGCCCGTGCAGAGGACGGATTCGATGAGCTTGTAGAGGGCGATGAAGATCAGGGGCGCTCCGGCCACCACGCAGACGATGCCGTAGCCTATGCCCAGCAGGGCCGAAGGCACGCGGATGCGCATCTCCACGTCCTGCCGCCCGCGGGCCTGGCAGAGCGCGAAGAAAGAGTCCGTCACCCCGTCGAGACCAAAGCCCGTAGCGATGAACAGGACGATGAGCCGCAGCTCGAAGCTGTACCCCAGCCAGTCCGTCACGAACCAGGTGACGATCAGGGCCAGCATCATGAAGCAGGTCTTGAGGCCCGTCACCTCGCCCAGCAGGGTACGGGGGCGTTCTTCCCGACGGGCGAACGTGGACAGCAGAAAGTCGTTGAGTCCCACGTCCGAGACGGTCTTGACCAGATAGCCGCAGGAAAGGGCCACGGCGATCTGGCCCAGCATCTCGGGGCTGCGCCGTGCCAGCAGGATGGTGAAGATGGTCCAGGAAAGGTCCCTGGTCCATTGGGCCCCCAGGATGTATCCCAGCTGGCGCGGCAGGCTTTTCAGCTTCATGGGCTACTCGGCAGCGCCAAAGCGCACCAGCGCCTTGAAGCCGGGCTTGAGCTCAAGCTGGCTGTTGGGCACGGTCAGTTCCACCGTGTAGTACGAGGGCTGGGCCACATCCATGTTGGTGGAGATCCACGAGATCTCCGTGATGGTGGCCGAGAACACCTTGTCGCCCAGCGAGGGGATCTCCACGCGGGCATGGCCGCCTTCCTTGATGCGGCCCAGGTCGCCTTCATAGACCGGCACCTGGATCAGCACGGGATCCAGCTGGCCCACGGTCACGGGCGTGGCCTGGGCAGGCAGCAGCACATCGGGATTGAGGTTGGGCATGAGCTGCAGCACATAGCCGTCGATGGGGGAGGTCAGCACCAGCTGATCCGGCAGGGTCTCGCCCTCCCGGATGGGCTGGCCGTAATAGCCTTCCAGTTCCTTCAGGCGGGCCCGGAAGCTCTCTTCGTTCTTCTTGATGGAGATCTGGGTCAGCTCGATGCGGTGCTGCAGGGAGCGCACGCTCTCTTCCAGACGCCCCAGGGCCTGGCGCGAGCCCAGCCCGGAAGCGGCCAGCTGGCTGGCGCGATTGCGCTCGGCGCGGGCCTGCACCAGTTCGCGCTCCAGATCGAGGATCTGGCCGCGCAGGCTCTCGGTGGCGGCACCGGTGGTTACTTCGCGCTGCAGCACGCGTTCGGCCTCGTCCTGCAGATGATAACGCACCAGCGGATCCCCGGCCTTGATGGCATCCCCGGGACGGACCAGCACCTCGTCGATGACGGCATTGAAGGGCAGACGCACATCACGCGTCACGGTGGCCACCACCTTGCCGGTGGCGGTGGTCTCCACGGCCATGGCCGGGGCGGCCAGCAGCAGACAGGCCAGCAGGGCCCAGAAAACGGTCAGTCTTTTCATTATTTTTCAATCTCCGTGGCAGGAAGGCCCAGGAAGCGTTCCTGCAAGAGGTTGGCGACGTACATCCATTCCAGATTGGCCAGCTTGAGTTCCAGTTCGGCTTCGATCAGCTTGATGCGGCTCTGGACCATGGCCTCGTGGGCGGAACTCATGGCAGGCATGTCGCCCAGACCGGTCTCGAAGGAGATGCGGGCTTCCTTGTAGCGCATCTCGGCCGTTTCGAAATGGACTTTGGCCAGGCGGCGGTTGGTCTCGGCCAGGGCCACGCGCTGTTCGCACTGCAGCCAGGTGTTGGAGTAATCCGTGCGCTTGCGCGACAGCTCATGGAAGGCCTGGGCCTTCTTCATGCGGGCCGCCTGCACGCCGCGATAGCGGCGGTTCCAGTCGATGAGCGGGAAGTCGAAGGTCAGGCGCCAGAAGTAGTCTTCCTGGCCGTCAGCGGGCTGGTACTGACCGGCGGGCGGGTTCTTGTCCACGCGGATGGTCATGTCGGGCACGTATTCGGCCCAGGCCAGCATGATGTTGTAATCGCCCAGACGGATCTGGGAACGCAGCAGCAGATTGTCTTCCGTGACCAGCCAGCGGTCTTCCCAGCGGTAATCCTTGCCGTTGAAACCGCGCAGGATGTCGTTGGCGCTCTTGCTGTCGATGTTCAGGCGCTGCTGCGGCTCCACACCGGCCAGGATCTTGAGGCTGGTGCGCTCCATGACCTCTTCCATGGTCATGCGCTCGCTGGTCAGCTCCACTTCGCGCTCGTGCTGCTGGGCCAGATTGAGGGCCACGCCCTGACGGCCGTCAGCGGACTCCAGCTGCTCCCAGTAACGGGTCGTTTCCCTGGCAAGGGGAGCGACTTCTTTCTGGATGCGCAAAATCTCGTTCTTGGCCTCCAGACGCAGATAGGCCTGGGCCACCTTGTAGATGGCCTCGCCCACGGCCTTGCGGTGCGTGGAGATGGCCAGGTTGACCATGATCTTCTGGGCCTGATGATTGAAATAGGACTCTACGGGGTTGGGGAAACGCGCGTAGAAGCCGATGCGGGGCACCACCTTGCCGTAATTGCTGGGCACGTCGTCACGGTCCGCATTGTAATAGGTCAGGGTATTGCCCACTTCCACGGTCATGCGGGGTTCGGGCAGATACTTCCAGACCGCATCGGTCAGGGCCAGACGCTTGATCTCCAGTTCCACGGCGCTGTTGACCAACAGCGGCGACTGCTGGATGGTCAGGAACACGCAATCCTCAAACGAGAATTTCTTGGCCGGGTCATAGAGGTTGGGGATCACGGCCTCGAGCTTGCCCTTGTTCTCCACCGGCACACCGGGCACGTCTTCCAGCCAGTGCTTGGCGGGCAGTTCCGGGGCATCCGACCCAGCCTTCTGCGAAGCACATCCCGAAAGCGCCATCCCGGCGCACAAGGCCGCCACAGCCAGTCCCCGTTTCCAGCGAACCCTTCTTTTCGTCATGGTCATTCCCTTGCGACAAATATTAGGCACCGGCGCCTTCCTGCGGCCGGACATCCTTTTCAAATTCCATCTGGTGCAATGTCAGCAGCACCCGGCCGTCCGCATCCACGACCTGGGCGTCATAGCGCTGCAGACGTTCATCGTCCCAGCCGCGGCGCAACTGGATGCGCCAGGGCATCCGGGCACCGCACAGCAGCCCAGTGTCCGCGAAACGGATGAAGCCGATGCCGCTCAGACGCCAGCCCTGCGGCCAGAGCAGACGTCCTCCGGCAAGCTCCGCCCGGGGGACGGTCTCTTCCATGATACGGCAGGCTGCCTGCAAAATGGCGTCCACAGCGGACAGCAAGCTACAATAGCCAGATTTGCCAGCCGGGGCAATGCCTTGCGCCATGCCGTCGAAGCGGCCCTGCCACAGGTCATCGCCCGCCGGAGCCAGCTCTTCCAGCAGTCGCCAGCCTTCCGCCATACCGCAGCCCGCGTAGAAGTCTTCCAGAGGCAGATCAGGGCCGGTAACGGCCATCTCGCCGTCCCACAGGGGCGGCAGGCTCCCCGCGGCAGCGGCCAGGAAGACCATGCCCCGTGCCAGAGGCGAAAAATGGTTGATGCGCCGCAGGTTCGGGGCCAGATCCCGGCTTTGCAGGCGCACATGGCACATGCGCGTCATCACGCCGTCCTGCAGCAGCCAGGACTGGGAACGGGCCGTGATGCGGCACTCCCGGGTCACGGCCTCGGGCAGGGGCAGGGGCGCGGCAAAGCGCAGGTCGGAGAACCCGGTGGGTTCCAGCCACGGCAGCTGCAAACGACCGCTCTCCAGCATGGTCTGAAGCAGTTCGCTCAGGGGCAGCCAGGGCTGGCCGCCCTGCGGCAGGGCACCATGCCCGGCAAGACGCGGATCGGCATAGCGGGAGAACTGCGCGCAGGCGAGCATCTGGCGGGAAGAAGGCCGGGCGGCTTCTGGCCAGGGCATGGCCTCGTGCGCCACAGCGGCGGAAAACACACGGGGGAAGAGCTCGGGCCGCTCCAGCCACTGCCAGTCACGGACGGGGGCATCGGCCGGGGCGCGCCGCCAGAGCACCCTGTCGGACGTCCCGTGCGTCAGGGCACGGGCCAGCAGGTCGCCCAGTTCGCGGGGGATGGGAGGCCGTCCGCCGTCGTCCACGCAGACCACCCGCCAGGGCAGGCCCAGCTCACGGGCGGCCGCTTCACCGGCTTCCTGCCAGGGGGCCGCATGGGCCGCATCACCGGCATGCAGCCAGCGCAGGGCATAGACATAGCGCACACCGCAGGCTTTGGCCGAGCGGCACAGCGCTTCCATCTCGTCAGCGGCCAGCGCCCTGTCCGCGGGCGCGCACAGCAGGATGCCGTCCAGGCGCCCGCAGGCACGATGCACGGTCTCGGGCAGGGCCGTGAGGGCCGTCAGCGCGGACAGGCCGTACAGGTGGCCGCCCAGTTGCTCCAGCGACAGACAATCTTCCAGCGCGGCATCAGGCAGGGCAAAGGTCATGCCTAGGGGAGCCAGCGCCCCCAGCAGCTCGGCCAGAGGCAATGCCTGGGCATCGGGCCCCCAGACAGCCAGCACGTCACCGGCGTGGGCACCCATGCCCCGGGCGGCCGGATCAAGGACCAGAGGCAACGGCCGGCCGTCTTCGTCGCAGCAGCCCAGATCGAAGCAGCACAGGGGCGGCAGATCTTCACCGGAGCCGTGCTGCGGCGCGCTCAGGGGAGCGACCTCTCCGGGCTCCCTCTCCGCCGGGGCAAGGCTGGCCAGCACGCGCAGCAGGTCGCCCACGGTGGCCACGTGCAGCAGGGCCTCGAAATCCACGCTGATGCCCAGTTCCTCCTCCACTTCCTGCACGATGAGCGGGAAGCGGCTGGAGCGCAGGGCCAGGTCATAGCGCAGATCCATCTCCGGCTTCAGGGAATCCGCGTCACGACCGCAGGCAGCGGCCAGGATCTCCAGTACCTTGCGGGCGGCCTCGGGCAGCTCGTCCCTGGCCGGAGCAGCCGCGCGCGCCGCCGGGGCGGCAGGGGCCTCCGCAGAGGCGGCCGGAGCAGGGGCCGCATCCAGCCAGCGCTGCCGGTGCCGCGCCACGCCGTCATGCGTCAGATGGCCAAGGGCATAGAGACGCGCGCAGGTCTGGCGCATGCCTTCGGCCTCCTTGCCTTTGCGGCCGGCAGCCAGGCACAGGGCCTGCGGCTCGATGTCGTTCACCAGACCGCACAGGGTATCCTGCGGGCCCACTTCCACGAAATGCCGGATGCCGTCGCGCTGCCACATGGCCTGCACGCATTCCACCCAGCGCACGGAATTCTCGTCCAGGTCGCCGATGTGCTCGCAGATGCCGGGCTGGTCGTCGGGATAGGGGCGCGTGGTGATGCAGCTGAGCATGGGGATCTGCGGCGCCTGCATGGCCAGGGCATTGAGACGGCGCAGGGACATGTCGCGCAGCACGCGCATGCTGGGGTGATGGAAAGCCAGGCTCACGTTGAGCATGATGGCCGGGATGCGGCGTTTGCGCAGGCTCTTGCGGGCCTCCAGCAGCACGTCGCGGGGGCCGCTGATGATGAACTGGCGCGGGGAGTTGTAATTGGAGACGTAGAGCTGGGGCCAGGTCTTGCGGGCCTCTTCGATGACCGAGGCCTCGGCGGGCACGGCCATCATGCCGGTCTCGCGGGTGGCGCGGGCCTCCAGTTCGGCCATGTGGGTGGAACGGGTGTCCAGGATGTACCAGGCCACTTCCGGTTCGTAGACACCGGCCAAGCACAGGGCGATGAGCTCGCCCAGGCTGTGCCCGCAAATGAGGGAAGGCCGCAGTCCCAGCGAGGCCAGGTGGCTCCACTGGGCGTATTCCAGCAAAAAGAGGTAGGGCTGCTGCCAGCGGGTCAGACCGATCTTTTCCACATCGGTCTCGTCCAGCAGGGCCAGCACGTCCCAGTCGGCGGCGCGGGCGATGCGGTCCATGGCGGCCCGGGCCGCCGGGAAGTGGTCGTAGAGCTCGCGGCCCATGCCGGGCCAGACGGCCCCCTGGCCGCAGCACATGACGGCCAGCGGCGGCACGTCGCCCTGCGGATGCAGCCAGATGCCCCGCTGCCCCATGGCTTCGAGGGCCGCGGCATCGGGACGGGCCCCGAGGGCCAGCAGTTCCTGACGCCAGGCGGGCACCACGGAGCCTGCGTGCCAGATGGCCCCGCCGTGCGGCAGGTCGGCGAAGCGCACGCCGTCACAGGCGATCTCCCCTTCTCCGGGCTCACAGGACGATGCGGGCATGTCGGGCATGCTCACCACGGCAGCCTCCGGCGCAGGAGCCGCCACGTCATCCTTGCGGGCAAGCAGCATGCCTTCCCAGGGGCCTTCGGGGCGGGGCTGGAGGAGCAGGACAGAACGGTCTCCACCGGCCAGCCGGGCCAGATCGCCGGGACCGGGGACAGCCGGAAGGGCCTCGGGCTCAAGACCGGGCCAAAGCCCGACAGCCAGAGGACGGAGCATGTCGAGCGCGGCGGCCGTGGCCTGCCCGCTGCCGGCGGGACTGAGGACGAGACGGGGGGCCTTGCCCCGGAGCTGGGGCAGGCGGGAAGCTTCTTCGAGGAGCAGGCGGCAGGACTCGCCGCTGTCGGCGCCCTCGCGCCCGGCAAGGGGCCAAAGTTCGAGAGCCGCAGACGCTCCGCAAGATTCGGGTCGTTGCATCGTAAGGATACCGGGAATACCGCCACCGGCGGGTAAGGGACCCGGAGGGGTCCGGTATGTACAGCCCGCTGCCCAAGGGAGCCGCGGCCATTCTATCACAATGTTAAAAGCAAATTTTAGGCCATCTCAGGCCGCTTGTCCAGCCCGCGCCAACCGCGAGGCTTTCTCGCTTGCCTTGGTGGAACTCTTGGGATATGGTTAGCCGTTAAAAACAATTTTTACGGGCAGTTTGCCCGGAACGTTTACTGTACGTCACCTGTAACGTACGGTTTTTATACTATATCTGAGAGGATCCGGAATGAAAGAAAACCACTCCAGCCAGAACGCCCAGGAGAGCGGCACCAGCAGTTTCACACGGTTGCGCTCCAAACTGTCGTTTGAGCGCATGGTGGAAATGGGTGCCAAGATGGGCATGGAAAACCCGCTCTTCCTGTGCCACGAGCGGGCGGCTAAGGCCACCACGGTGATCAATGGCAAGGAGTACATCAACTTCTCCACCTACGACTATCTGGACCTCAATACCCATCCCGAGATCACCGAAGCCGTCACCGAAGCCGCCAAGGTCTTCGGCAGCTCCGCCGGCGCCAGCCGCCTGGTGGGCGGCGAACGTCCGCCCCATCGCCAGCTCGAGCGCGCCCTGGCCGACTTCTACGGTGTCGAGGACTGCATCGCCTATGTGAGCGGCCACGCCACCAACGTCTCCACCCTGGGTTTCCTTTTCGGTCACCGCGACGCCATCTTCTATGACGGTCTCGCCCACAACTCCCTGATGCAGGGCGCCCGCCTTTCCGGCGCCGACCGCTACTCCTACGAGCACAACGACTGCGATGCCCTGGAGAAGATGCTCAAGGAGCACCGCGGCAAGCACAAGCGCGCCTGCATCGTCACCGAAGGCCTGTTCAGCATGGACGGCAACATCCCCGACCTGCCGCGCATCATCGAGCTGAAGAAGAAGTACGACTGCATGCTGCTGGTGGACGAGGCCCACTCCTTTGGTGTGCTGGGCGCCACCGGCCGCGGCGTGCACGAATACTTCGGCATCGACGCCAACGAAGTGGACATGTGGATGAGCACCCTCAGCAAGGCCATGTGCGGTTGCGGCGGTTTCATCGCCGGTCGCAAGGAGCTGGTGGAATACCTCAAGTACGGTTCCCCGGGCTTCGTCTTCAGCGTGGGCATGCCTCCCATCGTGGCCGCTGCCTGCCACAAGGCCCTGGAACTCATGCAGCGTGAGCCCGAGCGCGTGCACAAGCTGCAGAAGATCTCCCAGTTCTTCCTCAACTACGCCCAGGAAAAGGGCCTGGATACCGGCGCCGCCCAGGGCTACGCCATCGTGCCCATCATGGTGGGCGACTCCATGGTCAGCGGCTTCCTGGCCACCCGCCTCTTTGCCCGCGGCATCTATGTGATGCCCATCACCTTCCCCGCCGTAAAGGAAGGCGCCGCCCGCCTGCGCTTCTTCCTTTCCGCCTCCCACACGGAAGAACAGATCCGCAAGACCATCGACACCGTGGTCGAAGAGATCCCCGTGGCCCAGGAGATCGTGGAGAAATTCCGCCGCGAGCACCAGGACGAACAGAACGCCTAGTCTGTCGCACAGCACGAGGCCGGGCACCCTGCCCGGCCTTTTTTTTCTTCCCCAACATCCTGCCCATCCGAGGTCCCTATGCTGTCCCCCCGTATGGCCTATGTGCTGCTCTGGTTCCCCCTCTCCTCCGAGACCTTCGTCTTCCGTGAGATCCAGCAGCTGGTCCAGCGCGGCATGGATATCCGCGTCTACACCATGTACGGCGAGAAGCTGCGCGGTTGCAGCGACGAGATGAAGAATTACGCCGGGCCCATCAAACGCTTCGGCTCCGTGGCGACCCTGCGCCTGCTCAAGGCCTTCTGGCGTGCCTGGAAACGCGACCGCGAGACCGTCAAGACCCTGATGCGCCGCGGCCTGTTCCGCAAGATGCGCAATCTGGAAGCCTATGCCGAGAACCTCTGGTGTTTCCTGGCCGGTTTCCTGCTGGCCGAAGAGGCCCAGCGCGACGGCATCGAGCTTTTGCACTCCTCCTGGGGCAACGGGCCCGCCACCGCCGTCTGGGTGGCCTCGCGCCTGTCGGGCATTCCCTTCGCCTTCACCGGCCGCGCGGGCGACATCTACCCGCAGGACGGCATCCTGGCCGAAAAATCGCGCGACGCCATCTTCATCCGCACCAACAACATGGCCAACAAGCCCTGGCTCCAGAGCTTCTGCCCCGCCGGACAGAAGGACAAGGTGCACGTCATCTACAACGGCCTGACCCTGGGCCGCCGCGTGGATTGCCGCGCTCCCTTCCAGAAGCCCTACCGCCTGCTGGCCATCGGCCGCTTTGCCCGCACCAAGGGCTTCCCCGAGCTGCTCACGGCCATGGCCCGTCTGCGTGACGACGGCTTCCCCGTGCGTCTGACCCTGGTGGGCGACGGCAACTGGAAGCGCAAGCTGGTGGACATGCGCAAGCGCCTGCATCTGGAAGATCTGGTGGACATGCCGGGCTTCGTGCCCAATGACCGCATCCGTACCTTCATGGAAGAGCACGACATGCTGGTGGTGCCCAGCGTGGTGCATACCAACGGCGACCGCGACGGCATCCCCAACGTCATCATGGAGGCCCTTTCCTGCGGCATGCCCGTGGTGGCCACCGATGTCTGCGGCGTGGGCGAGGTCATCCGCAACGGCGAGACCGGCTACCTCATCCCCCAGCGCGATCCCGCCGCCCTGGCCGATGCCATCCGCCGCATGCTCTCCGACCGCGAGGCGGCCCTGCGCATGGCCCGGACCGGGCGCGAGCTCGTCTTCCGCATGTTCGATACCGAGACCAATATCGCGGCCCTGCAGGATCTCTACTGCCGGCAGTACACGCAGTGGCGCACCACCCACGGCCCCAACGTTTAGGGAGGGATCACCGGGGAAGGGGCCCTTCCGCCAGTACGGAAGTTGGCCCTTCCCCGGCCCTCTTTTCCGGGGCACTTTCGGAAAGATGCCCTGCCGTGGTCAGCCGCGGCGCTCCCTCCGGCAGCGCCCCTGCCGGGAACGCAAACAATCCCCCTTTCCCCGCTCCGCGACGGTCTTCCGCCGGAGCCCCTTCCCCGACACCTGCAACCGGCGGCCGGCGGCCTGAACCTCCGGTACGCCCTGTGGATATGCCATGTGCGGAATAGCCGGTATCTGCCGTCTTGACGGCCAGCCCCTGAACGAGGACGCCCGGGCCCATGTCCGGGCCATGACCGACGTCATCACCTACCGCGGCCCCGACGGCAGCGGCATCTGGCAGGAAGGGCCCGTCAGCCTGGGGCACCGCCGCCTGTCCATCATCGACCTTTCCGGCGGCAGCCAGCCCATGCAGGACGTGGACGGCGAGCTCTGCATCGTCTTCAACGGCGAGATCTACAACTTTGCCGAACTCCGGCAGGAACTGCTGCAGGCGGGCGCCCGCTTCCACAGCAGCCACTCCGATACGGAGGTCATCCTCCAGGCCTACCGCGTCTGGGGCACGGACTGCCTCCAGCGCTTCGACGGCATGTTCGCCTTCGCCCTCTGGGATGCTCCCCGCCGCCGCCTGTTCTGCGCCCGTGACCGCTTCGGCAAAAAGCCCTTCTTCTACACCCTGCAGCAGGGCAGCCTGTTCTTCGGCTCGGAGCTCAACTGCCTGGCCGCCGTGCCGGGGCTGGAGCTCACTCTCGATCCGCAGGCCGTCATGCGCTACCTGGCCTACGAATACGTGCCCACCCCGGACACCATGTACCGCGAGGCCAAGAGCCTGCCGCCCTCGCACTGGCTGCTGGTGGAGGACGGGCGCCTGAGCATCCGCCGTTACTGGGACCTGCCCCCGGCCGATGAGGACGACCGTCGCTCCGAGGCCGACATCTGCGCCGACGTGCACGAGCTGCTCACCCGCGCCGTGGGCCGCCGCATGGTCAGCGACGTGCCCCTGGGGGTCTTCCTCTCCGGCGGCATCGACTCGTCCATCGTGGCCGGTCTCATGGCCCGCCAGTCTTCCACGCCCATCAAGACCTTTTCCATCGGCTTCACCGAGGCCAGCTACGACGAGAGCCGCTACGCCCGCGTGGTGGCCCAGCGCTGGAACACCGACCATCACGAGCGCGTGCTCTCGGCCGAGGACTGCGCCGAGCATCTGCCCAACATCATCAGCCGCATGGACGTACCCATGGCCGACGCCTCGGTGGCGCCCACCTGGCTGCTTTCGGGCGTGACCCGCGAAAAAGTCACCGTGGCCCTGGGCGGCGACGGTGCCGACGAGCTCTGGGCCGGGTACGAGCACTACATCGCCTTCAAGATCGCCGAATGGTACAACGCCATCCCCGGCATCCTGCGCCGCGGCGTCATCGAGCCCCTGACCCGGCTCCTGCCCGCCTCGGCCGGATACATCAATCCCCGTCTGGCGGTGGAGACCTTTTTGCGCGGCGCCCACGCCCCGGCCTGGGAACGGGTGCAGACCCTGCTCACCTCCTTCACGCCCGAGATGCAGGCCGAGCTGCTGGCCCGGCCCGACCACGACTTCCTGCGCCGCGAGAACCTCTTCGCGCCCACACGGGAGCAGTTCGAGCACTGGCCCGCCGGTCCCTCGCCCCTGGCACGGGCCTTCCACGTCTATGCCCGCCAGTTCATGCTGGACGACATCCTGGTCAAGGTGGACCGCTGCTCCATGCTCCACTCGCTGGAAGTGCGCGCGCCCTTCCTGGACAAGGACTTTGCCGAATATGTGGCCCGCCTGCCCATCCGGCACAAGCTGCACGGCTTCCAGCGCAAATACCTGCTCAAGAAGGCCTTCACCGACGTGCTGCCGCCCGAGATCCTGCACCGCAACAAGCGCGGCTTCCAGATCCCCGTGGCGGCCTGGCTGCGCGGGCGCATGCGTCCGCTCATGGAAGAGCTTTTCGCTCCCGAGCGCCTGCGTGCCCAGGGCCTGTTCCGGCCCGAGGCCGTGCGCTCCCTGGTGGACGCCCACTGCTCCGGCAAGGCCGACCTGCGCAAGCCGCTCTGGACGCTGCTCGTGCTCCAGCTCTGGCTGCGCGCCCGGGGGATGTAACGGATAAAAAAAGAGGCCCGGTACGGCTGGCAGCCTTCCGGGATGGACGAGGGGGCGGGGGAACTTTTCCTGGCGGAAAAAAGTTCCCCCGCCCCCTCGCGCTCCCCCACCCCTTCAAAAACCGCTCATACGGGTTGGCAAAAGAGACAAGAGCATCCTGCAGGTCTGGGGAGGACGCCTCCCCATGGATCAGGTGTCCTTCAGACAGACAACAAACGACAGGGGCAGGCCGAGGCCCGCCCCTGAATGAGGTTTGAAAAGAAGGGATGCGTGGAGAAGACCGCCTGTCCGTGCTGACGCCTTATGCCTTCACATAGCTGCTGAGGCCCCGGTGGATCTCCCTGGCCTCGTCCGTGAACAGGGCATCGAGACCGGCCACGCCCTTGGTCTTGAAGCCCGCCAGACCGGTGTTCAGGCGCTGCATCTCCAGATTGCCGCCGTTGAGGGCCACCTGCTGGAAGATCTGCTGGTCCATGGAGCTGCGCGGGGCATTGAAGGGCGGCAGCAGGCCGCCGTTCTCGTGCATCTGCAGGGCCAGGGTCTTGCAGGCCACGTCCATCTGCCCGGTGCGGTCCTTGCCGCTCTTGCAGTTGAACAGCGGCATCATGCCCATGATGTGCCCCAGCATGGCCAGACGCGCAGGCAGGCGATAGGGGTCGGCCCCGCTCATCCTGTAGCCTCCGGCGGCCCAGAGCGCGTGGATCTCGTAGCGCAGGGCCTGTATGTTCTGCCTGTCCCTGGCGGAGATGTCCGACCGCGCAAGATAGGTCTCCACCATCCCGCCGAGCATGTCGTCCCCGAAAAGCAGGGCCATGGCTTCCCTGTTGTACCGGTCGGACGTGCCCCAGCCGCCGATCAGGCCCTGGAGCCCGCCCTGCGCACCGGTGTTCACGCCGAAATTGAAGGTGAGCACCTGCGGCCTGACCTTGACCGCCCTTTCCTGCCCGTCAGGCAGGACCACGTTCACCGTGCAGGTGCCGTCAGGCCCGCAGGCATCCTTCCACGAAGCGCATTGCTCGGCCAGATAGGTCTTTTCCGACGTGCCGAAGATCTCGCGCGGCACATCGGGCGTGACCAGACTGGTGGAAAGCAAAGGCAGGTCGATGACGGCATCGGGGTTCACCGCCAGCCTGCGCTGGACGTCCGCCAGCTTCGGGGAGCTTTGCAGGGCCGCCGTGAAGATCTCCGTGGCGCGGGTGGCGTTGGCCGCCCTTCTGGCCGCGGGATTCTTGATGGAATAGGCGCTGTTGATACCGTGCCGGAGGCCCCGGAACAGGGTGTTGCCGCCCACGGCGATCTCCGTGCGGGCCAAGTTCAGGGCATGGTTGGGCTGGCCCCTGTCCTCGCAGGAGACGCCATTGATGCCGTGCCGGGCCATGCTCCGGCCGATGGGGCCGGGCTGTACGCCCGCACCGATATGGCAGGCGGGCGTGATGGTGGACGTGGCCGTCACTCCCGCGCCCCCACGTCCCAGATATTGCAGATCGCGGCGGATGACGCCCCAGCCCTGTTCGTTGAGCACCTGGATATGGGCCTCCTTGATCTCCCTGGCCAGCTTCCCCGCCGACAGGTCGGGCAGCAGCCGGTGCAGTTCCTTGCCCAGCTCTCCGGGGAGCTCATTGAAGGACTTCATCACCGCATCGGGGGCGCGTTCCCCGTCGGCCAGGCCACGCAGCTCGGGCGGATCGGTCATCTTGTCCTGCATGGCCGCCATCAGCCTGCTGAGATCCCGGGCCCGTTCCGCAAGGCGCATGCCCTTGTCCGAAGCGGGATCCAGGGTACCCAGCTCCACACCCGTCCGGCGTACATGTTCCCCTATGACCCGTTCGTAGGCGGCATAGGTCTGCTGAAAGGCAAGACGCACGTTCCCGGCCGTGAAGGGGCTCTGCTCCTTCTGGGCGGTCATGATGTCCCGCTTGGTATCCAGCTGTGCCTTGAGCCCTTCCAGACAATGGAGCACCCCGGCCACGCCCTCCGCGCCTGCGGGCAGGCCCGCCTGGAAGGTGTCCAGATCCCTGCGCATGGCGTCCACCGCCCAGGAGACCGCGGCAAGCTCCCGCTCGCCCTCGGCAACGGACTGCTGCCCCCAGAAATCGTTCCCCACCAGACGCACGCCCTGGCTCACCAGGCTGACGAAATAGTCGGGATCCACACCGGCCCGGCCCAGCTCCGCCATAAGCTCCGGCCGGAGGGCCCGTCGCCCCGTGGCCACCATGCCGCGCCCCAGGCAGGCCAGGTTGCGCTCCGCCGCCGCATCCAGGAGCCTGGACAGGTTACCGCCGGTGAAGGCCTTGCCCTCCAGGGACTTCTTGCCGATGTACTGGTTGAACAAACGTGTGCCCTCGGCCTTGCCGCAGTAGGCGCAGACGCTGTCGCGCACGCGCTCGGCCGCGGCCCTGTTCCCGGCCTTTTCCTGGCTGCGTTGCGACAACTGCCAGAAACGGGCCTTGGCGGTCGTCGTCTGGAGCTTGTCCGTGCTCTGGTCGAGGCGGACGAAACTGCCCTGGGCCTGACTCAGGTGGCGCAGGCCGGCTATGGAATCGATAGGCATGGCTCCCCTCCTAGACCTTCACATAAAAGGGCTGCTCGCTCTCCATCACGGTGTCGCCCAGGGTCGCGCAGCGCTGCGTCCAGAAGTCCAGCGACAGGGCGAAGGATTGCAGGAAGGCATCCAGTTTGTCCGCCGTGGCCTGTTCGGGCAGCCACATCTGCTGCAACAGCACGGTGTCGCTCTCCGGGGCAAGGGTGATGGTGGCGCCCTGGGTATCCTGCCACATGAGGTTGGCGGTGAGCAGGGCCCGCAGTTCCCGCAGGGCCACTTCCTCATCTTCGGAAAGCGTACCTATGCTGCCGAAGGCGATGAACGTGCCCTGCCCTTCATCGAAACGCAGATGCACCACATGGTCGTCGGCCGAAGCCAGGGCGCAGTAATTGGCGTCATCGAGCTGCAAAGGCTCGATCTCCTGCTGGCGGGAAAATTCTTCCAGAAGCGTGTTGGCGGTCTCGCGGCTTATCATGATGCCTCCTTCCGTGCAGAGGTCTAAAGAAGTTCAGGGGATATTTTCGGCCTGTTCCTGATGTTGGCGGTACTGCCGACAGCGTTGGCAACGGACAGGCTACACCAGTGAATCAGCAAAAAGAGTGCCAGAGAGCAACCGCGGCATGGCAACGGAGCGGCCCCGCGCACCGTACGCCTCCGGGCAGAGCGCCTTGCCCTGCCGGAGGGGCAGCAAAAGTCCATGCCCTCCCCGGCCGAGATGAGGGGAAGCCATATGCCATTATCCCCCAGGGGCGTGGACTTTTCAATCTGTCCGCCTCCCGGCGGCCCTGGCGAAACCGGAGCGCATGGTCCGGCAAGACGCCCCGGCGGGCAGCCGTACCGGCGACGGCCCGGCGATCTGGCCCATCCCGGCCGGAGGGTCGTGCTGCGGGGCCAGCGTCCGCCGGCAGGGACAAAAAAAGCGAAGCCCCGGCAGCGGGGCTCCGCATCATGCAGCAAGGAAGGGAGAGAGGTATCAGAGGTTGGCGTTGAAAAACGCCTCGATCCTGTCGAAGGGGATGATGTCCACCCGGTCGTACAGGTCCGTATGCGAGGCCCGGGGCACGATCATCAGTTCCTTGTTGTTACCGCTGAGCTTCTTGAAGGCATCCTCGCTGAAGTAGCGGGAATGGGCCTTTTCCCCGTGGACCAGCAGGACCGCGCTGCGGATCTCGCCCGCATAGGCCAGCAACGGCATGTTCAGGAAGGACAGGGCCGAGGTGGCGTTCCAGGCACCATTGGAGTTGATGGAACGGGGATGGAAGCCGCGCTTGGTCTTGTAATAGTCGAAGTAATCCTTGACGAACTGCGGCTCGTCGCCCGTCAGGGCCTCGGGCAGGCCCGCGGCGGACGGTGCGATGCTGCCGGAACGTGCGTCCCGGGTGCGCTGTGCGTTCAGCTGCTGGCGCAGCGCGTAGCGGGCCTCGGCATCCATGGCGTCAAAATAGCCGTTGGCCGTGACGCGGCTCATGTCGTACATGGTGACGGCCACGGTGGCCTTGATGCGGGTATCCATGGCGGCGGCGTTCAGGCCCATGCCGCCAAAACCGCAGATGCCGATGCGCTCCGCATCCACCGCGTCCAGCGTGGTGAGGAAGTCCACCGCGGCGCTGAAGTCTTCGGTATTGATGTCCGGCGAAGCCACATGACGCGGCTCGCCGCTGCTCTCGCCCGTATAGGAGGGGTCGAAGGCCAGCGTCAGGAAGCCGCGTTCGGCCATGGTCTGGGCATAGAGCCCGGACGCCTGTTCCTTCACCGCGCCAAAGGGGCCGCTCACGGCCAGGGCCGCCAGCTTGCCCCTGGCACCCCGGGGCACGTACAGATCGCCCGCCAGGACAGTGCCGTAACGGGTGCGGAAGGTCACCTTGCGGTGTTCCACTTTGTCGCTCCTGGGAAAGACCTTGTCCCATTCCTGTACCAGTTCCATAGCCTTACCATCCTTGGAAGAAGCCGTGCCAGAGGGGGCCTTGTCCGCTGCGGCCGCAGATCCGGCAAACAGCATCGTGCCTGCCAGGATCGTCGCCGCCAGTGTTTTGCACATGCTCATCATGTCGCTCCGGCTTGAAGTTGTCCGGCAGGAACGTGCCTGCCGGCGTTCTTTTCTGTGTAGCCGCAGCTCCCATCCATGACAAATACCTATATCGAATATTTCACCATAGAAATAAGGCATGGATAAGCCGACATATGTCCCGCCTGGGCACACCGCTCCGGCACGGAAGGCCCCAGCAGTGCCTTGCAAGCAAGGGAAGCCCATCAAACGTGCGCCTCGTGGCGTCCGTGCCGCGCCACTTGATTTTTTCAAGAAAACGGCACGCATTTCTTGGCCCGGCTTCTGGCCCGGCCCCGGCGCCCCTGATACCTTTCCCTCCGGATACCGGGACTCCGCAACAACATCCCAGAGAGGTGACCCAGATGAAGATACAGCAGATCCGCAACGCCATGGTCCGCATCCGCTACGCCGGCAAGACCTTCCTCACCGACCCCTGGCTGGCGCCCAGGGGCAGCATGGGGACATTCCGCGACTATCCCATGTTCCGCTGCCGCCCCGAACGGCTGGACCTGCCCCTGCCCCTGTGCGACCTGCCCATGCCGGTGGCCGACATCCTGGCCGGTGTGGATGCCTATATCGTGACCCATGTGCATCCCGACCATATCGACATGGCCGCCGACGGCAGCGTGGGCGCGCCGCTGGACAAGGCGGTGCCCGTGTTCGTGCAGAGCGAAGAGGATGCCGCCGTGCTCCGGCGCTCCGGCTTCGCCCGGGTGGAAGTGCTGGGAGAGGAGACCGTCTTTGCGGACATCCGCCTCAGCAAGACGCCCGGACGCCACGGCACCATCATCCCCTGCGGGCCGTCCTGCGGCGTGGTCTTCCGGCATCCTGACGAAAAGACGCTCTATGTGGCCGGTGACACCATCTGGTTCGACGGTGTGGCCGAAAGCCTGCGCCGTTACCGGCCCGATGTGGTCATGGTCAATGCCTGCGCGGCCGAACTGCTGGACGAGGGCCGCCTGATCATGGACGACGCGGACGTGGCCGCCCTGCACGCCGCCCGCCCGGAAGCGCGGATCATCGTCAGCCATATGGACACCGTGCCCCATGCGGCCCTGACCCGGCAGGACATGGACCAGGCCCTGCGCCGTCGCGGCATCCGGGAGGCCGTCTTCATGCCCGACGACGGCCAGAGCGCCGATTTTTAACGGCAGGAAAACTCCGCACGGCCCGCAGACGGACGGGCTGACGCATAGCGTGGCAGGCAGGAGGGATCCGTCCCGCCACGGTGCCTGCGCTCCGGCAGGGCCACGGCTCCGCCCGGCGCCCCTGCCCTGTGCCCTCCCCGAATCAGGTCCCCGCCGGTCCCCAGGCAGAACGCCTTCCTTCCTCTTCCCCCTCCGGCGGGGGTCTTCATTCCGCCAGATCTTCCGCTTCCCGAAGGACCACATGCAGCTCGTAGCTGCCCAGCGGTTCCACCTCGGCCAGGAAGGCGTCCAGGGTCTCCATGTCCAGAAAATACATGTCGAGGAAATAGAGGTTGTCGCCTGTGGTGCGGTAACAGTGGATGGTGCGTCTGCCTTCCTTGCGGCAGCAGGCCTTCAGGGCCTCCACAGGGCCGTGCCTGAGCTGCACCCTGATGACGGCATGGACCTTGTAGCCGAAGACCGGGCAATTGACGTTGATGGTGTAGCGCTGAAGGATGCCCATGTCCTCCAGCCGTTCCACCCTGTTCCTGACGGCCTGCCCGGTAAGGAAGACCCGCGCCCCCAGTTCCTTCATGGTGATGCGCGCGTTCTTCCTGAGTTCTTCGACGATCCTCACATCCGTTGCATCTATCTTGGTCTTCATACGGCCTCCGCTCTGCCCCGCCATCTTCCCGGATAAGCAGGCCAAAAGCAAATCTCCGTCCTCCTGACGGCAAGGCGGCATCTTTGCCCTCCGCTTTTCCTGCCCGTCTTCCGCCCCTTCCACAGCACAGTCCGCTTTCGTTGCCACATGACGGCAGGCGGCCTCCCCGGCCGCGAAGACGATCCGTTACCCGCGCATCCCGGCCGAGGGCACGAAAAAAGCCCGGCGGACAGGGCATGCCTGTCTGCCGGGCTCGATGAGGCGGACGGATCGTCGCTGCTAGTAAGCGTGCTCGTCCTTCAGGTCTTCAGCGCTCAGGCTGTGGGAGAACAGGCGGTAGACCCAGAACTGGTACAGCAGCACGATGGGCACCATGACCAGAGCCACGCCCAGCATGATCTTGAGGGTCAGCTCGGACGAGGAGGCATTGAAGGCCGTCAGGGTGGCGGTGGGATCGATGGACGAGATGAGCATGCGCGGGAACATGCCCATGACGCCGAAGAAGGTCACACCGATGATGTACACGGCGCTGCACATCCAGGCCTTCCACAGCTGACCGCGGCGCAGCATGCAGCGCACGCCCAGCAGACCGGCCAAGGCCACCACGGGCAGCAGGAGCAGCAGCGGATTGCTCCAGTAGTTGCTGAACAGGTCGGTGTTGAAGAAGGTCAGCACCAGGAAGGCCACCAGCAGGATGAGCATCACGGGCCAGAGCAGGTTGGCGCTGGCCACGGCGCGGGTCTGCAGTTCGCCCTGGCTCTTGATGGCCAGCCACAGGGAACCGTGCAGCATGAACATCACCAGGAAGAAAATGGCGCCGGCGATGCCGTAGCCGTTGACCAGGCCCATGAGCGTGCCGTGGAACACGCCTTCACCGTCGATGGGGATGCCCATGAACAGGTTGGCGAAGGTCACGCCCAGCAGCAGGGAGGGCACCAGGTTGGACAGGAAGTGGACCAGATCCCAGAAGCCGCGCCACACGCCGCTTTCCACCTTGCCGCGGAACTCGAAGGACACGGCGCGGAAGATCAGGGCGAACAGCAGGATCAGCAGGGGAGCGTACAGGGCGCTGAACATCACGGCATAGACCTTGGGGAAGGCCGCGAAGGTCACGCCGCCGGCGGAGATCAGCCACACTTCGTTGCCGTCCCAGAAGGGACCGGCAGCGTTGTACATGATGCGGCGTTCTTCCTCATTGCTGCCGATGAAGGGCAGCAGGCTGCCCAGGCCCAGGTCGAAGCCGTCCAGGACGAAATACACGGCCCAGAGCAGCGCCCACAGGATGAACCAGATTACTTGCAAGGTTTCCAGCATGACTTAGTCCTCCTGCCCCTGCGGGCCCTTGATGGCGTACTTGCGCAGCAGGAAAATGTCCAGAAGGCCCAGCACGCTGTAAACGATGATGAAGGCCAGCAGCGACGTGGACACATGCTCGGCGGGCACCGGCGACACGGCGTCGCTGGTGCGCATCAGACCGTAGACGATCCAGGGCTGACGGCCCATTTCCGCCACCAGCCAGCCCATGGCGATGCTGATGTAGGGCAGCGGGATGCACCACACCAGGGCACGCATGAGCGTGGGGTTGATGGTCTCGCGGTTACGCTGCAGCGTGGCCCAGGCGGCCAGGGCCAGGAAGATGACACCAAAGAAAATCATGGCGCGGAAGCCCCAGAACACGGGCGTGACCGGCGGACGGTCTTCCTTGGGGAAGTCCTTGAGGCCCTTCACTTCGGCATCGGCGTCGCCGTAGGAGATCCAGCTCAGCAGGCCGGGGATGCCGATGGCTTCCACGGAGTTGGTCTCGTTGGCTTCGTCCGGCACCACGGCCAGGTAGAAGGGAGCGTTCTTGGTGGTCTCCCAGTGGGATTCCATGGCGGCCAGCTTGGCGGGCTGCAGTTCGGACACCACCTTGCCCTGGATGTCGCCGCTCAGGGCGAGAGCCAGCACCAGCACCAGACAAATGGGAGCGGTCATGCGGAAGGAGCGGCGGAAGAATTCCACGTTGCTCTTGCGCAGCAGGTGCCAGGAAGACACGCCCAGCACGAAGAAGCAGGACAGCGTCCAGGCGGAGAGCAGGGTGTGGGCGTACATGCCCCAGGCGTAGGGGTTGGTGACCACGGCCATGAAGTCGGCCAGTTCGGCGCGGCCGTTCTGGATCACATAGCCCAGCGGGTTCTGCATGAAGCCGTTGGCCAGGATGATCCACAGGGCGGACAGGTTGCCGGCCAGCACCACCAGCCAGATGGCCAGCAGATGGGTCTTCTTGCCCACGCGATGCCAGCCGAAATGCCAGACAGCCAGGAACGTGGACTCCAGGAAGAAGGCCACAGTGGCTTCGATGGCCAGCAGGGAGCCGAAGATGTCGCCCACGTATTCCGAATACCGGGCCCAGTTGGTCCCGAACTGGAATTCCAGGGTGATGCCCGTCACCACGCCCAGGGTGAAGTTGATGATGAAAAGTTTGCCCCAGAACTTGGCATGCTTGCGCCAGACCTCATCCCCGGTGCGCACATAGCGGGTCTCCATCAGCGCGATGAGCAGGGACAGGCCCAGCGTCAGCGGCACGAAGATGAAGTGGAAAAAGACGGCCACGGCGAACTGTAGCCGCGAAAGCAGAATGACATCATCCATAGATCGTCCTCCTTATGGAGCGACCTGCATACCGTTATCCTTAGCGAAAAGCAAGACAAAGTTTAGGCCCTGCAAGGCCTTGACGGCTGATTGGGAAAGATTACTTATTCCCCAGCAAGTATCCATGGAGGTTGTCATCATGCCGGAAAATACGGCTCAATCCTGTGAATTTCGCGCCGAAGTGCGCAAGGTGCTGAGCATTCTCACCAATTCTCTGTATACCAATCGCGAGATCTTTCTCCGCGAGCTCATCTCCAACGCTTCCGACGCCCTGGACAAACTGCGCTTCCGCAGCAACCGGGGCGAGACCCCGCGCCATGACGACCTGCCGCTGGAGATCCGCATCAGCCTCGACAAGGACGCCAAGACCCTGACCATCGAGGACACCGGCCTGGGCATGACCGCCGCCGAACTGGCCGAGAACCTGGGCACCATCGCCAAATCCGGCACCGAGGCCTTCCGCGCCCAGCTGGCTGCCGAGGAAGCCAAGGCCGACGGCGAAAAAGCCGATGCCGCCAACATCATCGGCCGCTTCGGCGTGGGCTTCTATTCCGTGTTCATGGTGGCCGAAAAGGTGGACGTGACCTCGCGCCCGGCCTTCGGCGATGACGACAGCGCCGCCACCTGGACCAGCGACGGCCTGGGCACCTACACCGTGGCCCCCGCCGGTGACGACGCCCCGCAGCGCGGCACGCGCATCGTGGCCCACCTCAAGGAAGACGCCGCGGAGTTCCTCGAAAAGTTCCGCGTGGAATCCGTCATCCGCAAGCATTCGGCCTTCGTGCCCTTCCCCGTGCTGGTGGACGGCGAGCAGGTCAACACCCAGCCCGCCCTGTGGCGCGAGCCCAAGTCCTCCGTCACCAAGGAACAGTACGATGCCTTCTACCAGGCCCTGACCTATGACAGCAAGGCGCCGCTGGACGTGCTGCACATCTCCGTGGACGCGCCCGTGCAGTTCAACGCCCTGCTCTACATCCCCGACGTGCGTCAGGACCTCTTCGGCCTCGACCGTGATTTCTGGGGCCTGGATCTCTACGCCAGCCGTGTGCTCATCCAGCACCGCAACAAGGAACTGATCCCCGACTGGCTGGCCTTCCTCAAGGGCGTGGTGGACACCGAGGACCTGCCCCTCAACATCTCCCGCGAGACCCTTCAGGAAAACGTGGTCCTGCGCAAGATCAACCAGACCATCATCAAGCAGACCCTGAGCCACCTGGAAAAGCTGGCCGCCAAGGATGCCGGGAAGTACGCCGCCTTCTGGCGCCTGCACGGCCGCATCTTCAAGCTCTCCTACCAGGACTTCGCCAACCGCGAACGCATCGCCGGTCTGCTGCGCTTCAACACCTCGGCCCTGGACGACGGCGAAGCCCTCTCCAGCCTGGACGAATACATGTCCCGCGCTCCCGAAGGCCAGAAGACCTTCTGGTACGTCTCCGCGCCCAACCGTGAGGCCGCCCGCCTGAGCCCGCACCTGGAACGCTTCACCCGCAAGGGCATCGAAGTGCTCTTCCTCTACGAGCCCGTGGACGAGTTCGTCATGGAAGGCATGGGCAAGTACAAGGACTGGGAATTCAAGGCCATCGAGAACGCCGCCGATGACGCCCTGGACGCCTTCGCCGACAAGGCCGACAGCGAAAAGCCCGCCGCCGCGCCCCTTTCCGACGACGACAACGCCAGCTTCGACAAGCTGCTGGAACGCATCAAGGAGATCCTGGGCGAACGCGTGGCCGACGTGCGCGTCTCCCACCGCCTGGCCGACAGCCCGGCCGTGCTGGTCTCGCCCGACGGCATGACCTCGTCCATGGAAAAGCTCATGCGCGCCATGCAGAAGGACGACTCCCTGCCCGTCAAGGTGCTGGAAGTCAACCGCGACCACGTGCTGCTGCGCAGCCTGCTCAAGATGTTCAAGGCCGATCCCCAGGACAAGACCCTGGCCGGCATGGTGGAGAACCTCTTCGACGCCTGCATGCTCCAGGAAGGCTACCTGCGCGATGCCCAGATGCTGGCCGGCCGCAGCAGCCATCTGCTGGAACAGGCCGCGGCCTGGTATGTGGAAGTGAAAAAGCTGTAACCCGCCGACGACACACCCCGCCCGCCGGCAGGACACCGGCGGACGTTCCTCCTCGCAGGATGCCCGGCCCCGCTCAGGGGCCGGGCATCTCCCCCGTACCGGGGATCGCCGCAGGCCTTGCGCCTGCGGCGATTTTGCTGTCATCCCCCCTGCTCCGGCCGCCGCATCCATAAAAAGGGGACTCGCCCTGCCCTGCGGCTGCGGCACTTCGTCGACGATTCGCCGCCGTCCCGCCTTCCTGCCGTAAAGTTGGGGCGTCAGGACTTGACAAGCGCATCCGTGCATTGTATGTGTTGCCGCTCTACGGCATTCATGCGCTGCCTGTCCGTCCTGGGCAGGCAGTGAAACTTTGGAGGAAACCATGCCTACTATCAACCAGCTCATCCGCATCGAGCGGACTGCGGTGGTGAAGCGCAAGAAGACCCCGGCCCTGCAGGCTTGCCCCCAGCGCCGCGGCGTGTGCACCCGTGTGTACACCACCACCCCCAAGAAGCCTAACTCCGCTCTGCGTAAGGTCGCCCGTGTGCGCCTGACCAACGGCATCGAAGTGACGGCCTACATCCCCGGCGAAGGCCACAACCTGCAGGAACACTCCGTGGTGCTCATCCGCGGCGGTCGTGTGAAAGACTTGCCCGGTGTCCGTTACCACATCGTGCGCGGCACCCTGGATACCTCCGGTGTGGCCGACCGTCGCAAGAGCCGTTCCAAGTACGGCGCCAAGCGTCCCAAATAGGTTATTTTTTGCCAACTCCGGCGTACGTCATGCAACGCACCCAGGCTGCCCTCTCACGGCGCGCCGGGGCGCTGCGGGGCTGGTGACGCCGAAACACAGAGATTCTCAAGGAGAATATCATGCCCCGTAAAGGTCCTGTCCCGAAGAGGGAAGTGCTGCCCGATCCGCTGTACAACAGCCGTCTGGTCACCAAGTTCGTGAACCGTCTCATGTACGACGGCAAGAAGGGCGCTGCTGAAAAGATTTTCTACAGCTCGCTGGAAACCCTGGGCGAAAAGACTGGTGAAGAACCCATGCGCGCCTTTGAAAAGGCCCTGGACAACGTCAAGCCCCATCTGGAAGTCAAGGCCCGCCGCGTGGGCGGTGCCACCTACCAGGTGCCCATGGAAGTCCGTCCCGAACGTCAGATTTCCCTGTCCATCCGCTGGCTGATCAACTATGCCCGTTCGCGCGGCGAAAAGGGCATGACCTCCAAGCTTTCCGCTGAACTGCTGGACGCCTACAACGGTCGCGGCGGCGCGGTGAAAAAGCGCGAAGATACCCACCGTATGGCCGAAGCCAACAAGGCTTTCGCCCACTACCGCTGGTAAGCTCGATTCCGAGTGACTGCTGCCGCGCCCGCAAGGGCGCGGCGCTTTTCCCCCCGCCCCACTGCCCCTTTTCTGGAGGATAACGTGTCCCGCACCACCCCCGTAGACAAACAGCGCAATATCGGCATCATGGCCCATATTGACGCCGGCAAAACCACCACCACCGAACGCATCCTTTTCTACACCGGTGTTTCCCACAAGATCGGCGAAACCCACGACGGTGAGTCCACCATGGACTGGATGGAACAGGAACAGGAGCGCGGCATCACCATCACCTCCGCCGCCACCACCTGCTTCTGGAAGGACTGCCGCATCAACATCATCGACACCCCCGGCCACGTGGACTTCACCATCGAAGTGGAACGTTCCCTGCGCGTGCTGGACGGTGCCGTGTGCGTGTTCGACGCCGTGGCCGGCGTTGAGCCCCAGTCCGAAACCGTGTGGCGTCAGGCCGACCGCTACCACGTGCCCCGCATCTGCTTCGTGAACAAGATGGACCGCATCGGTGCCAACTTCTTCCGCTGCGTGGGCATGATCCACGAACGCCTGGGCGCCAAGGCCGTGCCCCTGCAGCTGCCCATCGGCGCTGAAGACAAGTTCGAAGGCGTCGTGGACCTCATCGAAGGCAAGGCCCACCGCTTCGACAAGTCCTCCAAGGGCGCCCAGTTCACCGAAGAAGACGTGCCCGCCGAACTGAAGGACCTGTACGAAGAAAAGCGCCACGAGCTCATCGAAGCCGTGGCCGAAGAAGATGAAGCCCTGCTGGAAAAGTACCTGGGCGGCGAAGATCTGACCCGCGAAGAGATCATTTCCTGCATCCGCAAGGCCACCATCGCCCGCAACATCGTGCCCGTGCTCTGCGGTTCCGCTTTCCGCAACATGGGCGTGCAGCCCCTGCTGGACGCCGTGGTGGACTACCTGCCCTCCCCCGTGGACATCGCCGTCATGACCGGCCATGAGCCCGGCAACGAAGAACACCTGATCGAATGCCCCTGCGACGACAAGGAACCCCTTGCCGGCCTGGTGTTCAAGCTGTTCTCCGACCCCTTCATCGGTCACCTGTCCTTCTTCCGCATCTACTCCGGCTGCCTGGAATCCGGTACCAGCGTGTACAACGCCAACACCGGCAAGAAGGAACGCATCGGCCGTATCCTGAAGATGCACGCCAACAAGCGTGAAGACATCAAGTGGGCCGGCGCCGGTGACATCGTGGCTCTGGTGGGCCTGAAGAACGCCTCCACCGGTGACACCCTGTGCGACGAAAAGCGCCCGGTGATCCTGGAATCCCTGAACATCCCCGAGCCCGTCATCGAAGTGGCCATCGAGCCCAAGACCAAGGCCGACCGTGATGCTCTGTCCGCCGCTCTGAACAAGCTGGCCAAGGAAGACCCCTCCTTCCGCGTCAAGGGCGACGAAGAAACCAACCAGACCCTGATCGCCGGCATGGGCGAACTGCATCTGGAAATCATCGTTGACCGCCTGACCCGCGAATTCAACGTCAACGCCAACGTGGGCAAGCCCCAGGTGGCCTACCGCGAAACCATCTCCAAGCCTGCCAAGACCGACATGAAGCATGCCAAGCAGTCTGGTGGTCGCGGTCAGTACGGTCACTGCGTGATCGAGGTGGAACCCAACCCGGGCAAGGGTTACGAGTTCATCAACTCCATCACCGGCGGCGTGATCCCCAAGGAATACATCCCCGCCATCGACAAGGGTATCCAGGATGCCATGAAGTCCGGCGTGCTGGCCGGCTTCCCCTGCGTGGACCTGAAGGTCAACCTGGTCTTCGGTAGCTACCACGAAGTGGACTCCTCCGAACAGGCCTTCTACGTGGCCGGTTCCATGGCCATCAAGGACGCCATGCAGAAGGCCGGCCCGGTCCTGCTGGAACCCATCATGGACGTGGAAGTGGTCACCCCCGAAGAATACCTCGGCGACGTGATGGGCGACCTCAACGGCCGTCGTGGTCGCGTGCAGAGCATGGAAGCCCGCGCCGGCGGTGCCCAGAGCGTGCGTGCCCAGGTGCCCCTGGCCTCCATGTTCGGTTACGCCACCGACCTGCGCTCCCGTACCCAGGGCCGCGCTACCTTCACTATGCAGTTCGATCACTACGAGCGTGTGCCCCAGGCTATCGCCGACGAGATCCAGAAGAGCAAAAACTAGCGTCCTGAACGTCCGTTCCCACAAAGACCGGACAGCGCTGGTTGCTTGATATGACGGCGGGGATTTTGCAAGGCAAGATCCCCGCCTTTTTTTCATCGTTTTCCTCCCGGAAGCCCATGACCGGAAAGGATGTTCCCATGAGCGATACGCGCAACGACCTGCCCCTCGGCTTCTCCGCCGGGGCCGCTGCCGCCGGTTTCAAAAAAGCCGGCCGCGACGACCTGGGGCTGATTGTTTCCGACCGTCCCGCCGTACTGGCGGGCCTGTTCACCACCAATGCCTTCAAGGCCGCCCCCGTGCAGGTCTGCCAGCAGACCCTGCGCGAGTACGGCACCTGCCGCGCCGTGCTGGCCAACTCCGGCCAGGCCAATGCCTGCACCGGCGACGAAGGCCTGGAGAATTGCCTCGAGACCCGACGCATGGTCGCCGCCCTCACCGGGCTGGCCCCGCATGAGATCATGCCCATGTCCACCGGCGTCATCGGCGACCAGCTCAAGATGGACCGCTGGCGCGAGGCCGTGCCCTCCCTGGTGGAAAGCCTGGGCAGCCGCGATGCCGAAGGCTTTACCCGCGCGTTCATGACCACCGACGCCTTTCCCAAGTTCGCCAGCATCACCGTGCCCCTGTCCGGCGGCACCGTGCGCCTTACCGGCATGGCCAAGGGCGCTGGCATGATCTGCCCCAACATGGCCACCATGCTGGCCGTCATGCTCACCGACGCCGATGTGGACCGCGAGACCTGGCAGGCCATGTTCGCCCGCGCCGTGGACAAGACCTTCAACCGCGTCAGCGTGGACGGCGACACCTCCACCAACGACACTATCCTCGGCCTGGCCAACGGCGCTTCCGGCATCTGTGCCGAAGGTGAGGACGCCGCCCTGCTGGAAAAGGGCCTTACCGACATCCTGGGCCAGATCTCCTACATGCTGGTCAAGGACGGCGAAGGCGCCAGCAAGGTCATGCACATCACCGTGAGCGGCGCCGCCTCCGATGAGGACGCCTGCCGCATCGCCCGCACCGTGGGCCATTCCCAGCTGGTCAAGACAGCCATCTACGGCCAGGACGCCAACTGGGGCCGCATCGTGGCCGCTGTGGGCCGCAGCGGGGCCCAGGTGGACCCCAGCCGCGTGCGCCTGGTGCTCTGCGGCATCGAGCGTTTCCGCGACGGCCAGCCCGTCAACGGCGACAAGGAAGCCGAGCTTTCCGAGCTGCTCAAGGCCACCGACATCCCGGTGGAGATCCATATGGGTCTGGGCGACGGCTGCTACGATCTGCGCGCCTCCGACCTCGGCCACGAATACGTCAGCCTCAACGCCGATTACCGCTCGTAA